>CBFDCD010000239.1:0-1550 GCA_965603225.1 uncultured bacterium | reverse complement strand
AAGAAAATTACAATTTATTGCGAAAATTTAACGAAACAAACAGGTTTTTGAGATTGATTATTGATTTGTCCCGAGCCGCTGACCTTCAACTTTTAAGCGTGAACGTCTACCGCTATTTATATTATTCAGAATAATCTATGTCAAGCATTTCTATGTGCCAAGCTCCCAGGAGGATAGATATTTTTCCTGCTCAGGCGTTAGAACGTCAATCTCAACCCCCAAGGAAGCAAGCTTCAGTCTGGCAATCTCCTGGTCAATTATCTCCGGCACTGGATATACAATTTTATCAAGGCCTTCTTTTTTATTTGATAAATACTCCGTGGAAAGGGCCTGGTTTGCAAAGCTCATATCCATAACACTTGATGGATGACCTTCTGCCGCCGCAAGATTAATAAGCCTTCCTTCACCTAAGATATAGACCTTTTTTCCGTTTGACAGGGTGTATTCCTCTACAAATTCCCTTATTTGTTTCTTGGATGTGGAAACCTCTGTGAGTCCAGGCAGGTCCAGCTCTACGTTAAAATGACCGGAGTTGGAAACAATTGCGCCATCTTTCATTTCCAGAAAATGTTCTTTTCTTATGGCATTCTTATCGCCTGTAAGGGTGCAAAAAAAGTCCCCTATCCTGGCAGCATTTGCAATAGTCATCACCTCATATCCATCCATTACCGCCTCTAATGCCTTTAATGGCTCAACTTCACATATCACTATCTTTGCACCGTGTCCCTTTGCCCTCATGGCAACTCCACGTCCACACCATCCATAGCCACTTACAACAAAGTTGCTCCCGGCTATAAGCCTGTTTGTTGCCCTGATTATTCCATCTATAGTGCTTTGCCCTGTTCCATATCTGTTATCGAACAGGTGTTTTGTGTTGGCATCGTTTACAGAGATAACCGGAAACTGCAACACCTTGTCTTTCTCCATTGACCTGAGACGAATCACCCCTGTTGTGGTTTCCTCTGTCCCGCCTATGACATCAGCAACAAAATTCTTTCTCTCCTCCTCGGTGAGGGAAAGACCCCACTGTTTTATTGTCTTAAAGACATTATCCCACCTATTGAGGGCAATAAAGTGAAGAGAGCTTACCAGATCGGCGCCGTCGTCCATGGTAATGTTTGGCCTGTGTTTTAAGGCTGATAGTATGTGGTTGTAGTATGTGTCGTTATCTTCTCCCTTAATGGCAAATACAGGGATTTCATCATTTTTCACCAGGGAAGCGGCAACATCATCCTGCGTAGACAGAGGATTAGATGCGCAGAGGGCTACTGAGGCCCCTCCTGCCTTAAGTGTCTGCGCTAAAACAGCCGTCTCCGTGGTCACATGTAAACAGGCTGATATTTTCAAACCTGACAGTGGCTTCTCTCTGGAAAATCTTTCTTTTATTGAATTTAGCACAGGCATACTCTTAGCTGCCCACTCAATGCGGAGTTGACCCTGGTTTGCAAGTCCTAAATCCTTAATGTCATAGTCCATTTTTCTTTTCCTTTATATTTAATTCGTATAAGTGCTGGCCATACTTTTTAATTTTGAAGAACTATACCTTCAAA
>CBFDCD010000238.1:0-1785 GCA_965603225.1 uncultured bacterium | reverse complement strand
GTTTCTCCTGGGCTGTACTTTTAATTTTGGTCATTTGCCCTGTTTCATCTTCTGCCTTTTCTTCCACATTTGCCAAAGGCGTTTCTTCCGGCTTATCTGAAAGTACTTCTTTAGTAATAAGGATATCTCCCTCTTTATCCTTTTGTTGGTCTGTCGTGATTTTTTCTTCATTAGTCGCTAATAACGGTGCGGGTTTTTCAGGGGAAGGTATTTGTATGGACCTAACAATTTTGGCAGGCCTTGGCGGTGGTTGGGGCGGTTCTTCTTCCCTTGAACAGTCTGAAAAGATAAACAATGGCACAACTAAGGCATATAATATAGCAGATGAAACCCTCATGATTGCCTCCTTTGGGTAAAGGTATAAAAAGTTTCAGGCTTGATACGTTTATTTATAGTTAATAGGGATTATTGATGAGTTGCTGTATATGTCTGTGAGCCGGAATATTCGGCATCACAGATGGAATCGTATCCTTCCCAGCTGATAATAATTTCAGCATTTTGGCTGTCTACAAAGGACCCATTAATTGTAATAGAGTCGCCGCCTAAAAAACTGTCACTTTTTCCAGTAAAGGAATTATTTTCTATCGGGTAACCGGGCTGACTTTCTCTAACCGCATCTGTGGTATATGGACCGGAGCATTGAGTCCCAACAAAATCCCCGCTATATGTGACGGAAAATTCTGTTACAAAAGGTGGGTCACCACTAACGGTAAATGAAATGCCATCTCCAGACCAGATATCCTGGAGGGCCCAGGTTATCAATCCCAGGGCTTTTCTTAGTATAACGAGTGCATCGCCTACGGTAATTTCACCATCCGGACTTGGCTGTCCCTGGGCATCAAGGGGGGCAACATCTCCATGCTCAACATTTTCTTGCGTCTGTGCTTCAAGCCCCAGTGCAAACCTCAGACATACCAGGGCATCTCCAACATTAATTTGCCCATCCCTATTTCCCAGTGGCGCCACATCACCATCTGGAGTTGCAGCAAACATAACAGGTGTGCCGGCCAAAAGAACAATAATAAATATAATGGCACTAACTATTAGTTTTGTTTTTTTCACGGTACATACCCCGGCAGTTTCCATCTTTTATCTCTCTTATCATATCTTTCATAGCTTTAATAGGGTTAAAAAATTCCGTAACCGCCTTTCCAACCTGTTCGATTCTATGGTAACTGAGTATTTATTCTTTATTTATAAAATTTTGCATACCCTTAATAGAATTTTTGATAAAATATGTCTCCCTCTGTCTTATTTCAGGGTCAAATTGATTAAAAAAGCTTACATGAGAATCCTTGGCAAGGATTTCTTCAAAAATCTCTTTATCTCCCAGATTAAGACCTTTCCTTTTTCTTTCTTTTATTATATCTAACCACAGGCCTATCTGTTCCTTGGCCATGTTCAAAAACTTACAGGCATTACCTAATAATCCGTAATGCCCATAGCATATTTTATCGGGGCCCATTTCCGCAACATGAGAGATGGAGCTTAAGGCTATCCGTGGCCTGAATGGAGGGGGAGTTGCCGGCCTGATAAAGAGATTGCCGTTTAATGGTATGTGAACACCTGCAACTTCACCGGCGAATAAGAGATCATTAAACAAGAAACTCATATGATGGGATGCATGGCCTGGTGTCTTTATTAGCTGGATATTGTAATCTTTCCAATTAATATTGTGTTCCGTACAAATTGTTTCCCTTGCAATAGGCAATGGCTTTCCATACGCAATCGCCAAATCCCCCAGGTCGTTTAAAGAGCGTTCCCATAGGTTGTGAGGATCATGAA
>CBFDCD010000237.1:0-1786 GCA_965603225.1 uncultured bacterium | reverse complement strand
TTCAATAGAAATATCAACAGTGTTAAATAAGGTTGAAGAAGGGTTCTTGCAGAACCAATAGGATCTTTAAGAGGTTGATTATAAAGCAGTAACCAAAGAAGTGATCTTCGTTTCTTGTAGGAATATACGAGCAGGTACTGATCGATATATGGGGAAAGGGTAACGTCCGTATGTGTATAATTCGCTTCAGCCCGGTGGAAAACCGGTAGAAAATCTCTCCTGCCCCGTAATCGTTATCAAATGCATGGATGGTTACCGCTATTTATTGAGTGGCTACCGAAAATTTAATTTATACGCTCTTTTTCTTTTTTATTTCACCTACTAAATCATGCTCATGGGCCTCGGTTATTTTTACCGGCACAATTTCTCCCTCAATGGCATACCCTTCATTTATCAATACCTGACCGTCCACGTCCGGGGCCATGGTTGCTGTTCTTCCGCTGAGCAATAGATCAGTTTCAGGGTGCATTCCCTCTATAAGCACATCCATGGTCTTTCCAATTAGCATTTTATTATTTGTCCTGCTTATATCCGCCTGAATTTGCATTATCTCATGTGCCCTTTTTTCTGCTACCTCAAATGGTACTCGATTCTTCAGCCTAAATGCCCGGCTTCCCTTTTCCGGATTAAATGTGAAAACGCCTAAACGATCAAACCGAGCCTCGCTGATAAAATTGCAGAGATCCTGAAATTTTTCCTCGCTCTCGCCTGGAAACCCCACCATTATTGTTGTCCTTAAGGCTATATTTCTTGACGTGCTCCTTATTCTCTCAATCAATTGAGGCATGGATTCTGAGCCTAAAGGGCGGCCCATGGCCTTAAGTATGTCCGGGTCTATATGTTGTATGGGCACGTCAATGTAGGGACAAATCACTTCCTCGGAATTGATAAGGTCAATAACCCTTTCGGTCAACAGATAGGGATATGCATAGAGGATTCTGAGCCATTTCAGGCCATGTATTGTAATAAGTTTTTCTAAGAGATCTTCAAGCCCACAAGGCGGATTAAGATCATGGCCATACCATGTTGTATCTTGGGCGATGAGATTAATCTCTTTTACCCCCTTTTCAGCCATTTTCTTTGCCTCAGCATGGAGAGAGACTAAGGTTCTACTCCTATAGGGGCCCCTCAAAGAAGGTATAATGCAAAAGGAACAGTGGTGGGAACATCCTTCAGCAATTTTAAGGTAGGAAGAATAAAATGGCGTTGTCTGGACCCTGGGCGCATTATGGTCTGCTAAAAATAGCGGCCTGTCAATAAAGATGCACGGCAAGTCACTCTTCTTAGCCCTCAGAATTTCACCTATCCTGAAGATCTGGCCTGGGCCAAGCCAGCAGTCTACCTCCGGAATTTCCCTTAGCAGCTTATATCCATATCTCTGAACAAAACAACCCGCAACTAAAAGGTATTTTAAACGGCCTTTTTCCTTCACGGTTACAAGTTCGAGTATTGCATCTATGCTCTCTTCAACGGCCGGCCTTATAAAGGCGCATGTGTTCACAACAGCTATATCCGCATACAAGGGATCGTCTGTTAGCTCATGTCCCTCTTCCTTAATGAGACCGAGCATATATTCGCTGTCGACAAGATTTTTTGCACATCCGAGGCTTTCAAAAAAAACTTTTTTCATCAAGATTATCCATTGTATGTGGCTTGGACTGAATCCTTCCACCTCTTAATCATATCCTTTGTATAATGCAGTCTGAAGCTGCTCATCATTTTTTCAAATGGAAGGTCGGCAAAATGCCCATAGTCTTTAATATATTCTATGTGCTTTTGGCCATTT
>CBFDCD010000236.1:0-1810 GCA_965603225.1 uncultured bacterium | reverse complement strand
AAACACTGAAAGGATTCCCGGTTTCTCCAGGTATTATCTTTGGAAAGGCTCACCATTTGGACAGATACAAGACTAAGATTTTTCGGAGGAGGTTATTTAACAAGAAGGAAATAGAAAGGGAAATCGATCGTTTCAGGCATGCTGTGGAAGCGGCCAAGGACCAGATTATGAATCTGAAGTCCAATATACCGGCGCAGGTTAAGGGGTATGCCTCCATTTTGGATACTCATTTAATGATGCTTGATGATAGAGAATTATTCGATTCAACATTGAAACAAATACGGAAGGAAAAGATTAATGCGGAATGGGCGTTGGAGAAATCTGTGAATAGTATCAGGCAGATTTTTAACACTATTGGGAATGAATATATCGGCGGACGAATGGATGATGTGGACAGTGTAGGTGAGAGAATATTAAGACATCTAACCGGAGTGCATATCGACAGCCTTGCTGATATTAAAAAAGATGTGGTAGTAATAGCCCACAGGCTTTCTCCATGCGATATCGTTGAGATGAATGTAGACAATGTAATGGGGATTTTGACGGATGTAGGGAGCAGAACATCACACATGGCTATTATGTCCGAGGCCCTGGAGATACCGGTAGTAGTTGGATTGGAAAGCGCCACTGATAAGATAGTGGACGGTGACATATTGATAGTGGATGGAAATATAGGTGATGTTATTATTAACCCTGACCCTGAAACCATCGTAAAGTATGAAGAGAGAAAAAAGCACTATAATATTTATAAATCTGCCATACATAAGGTAAGCCACCTTCCTGCAGAGACCCTGGATGGATACAAGATAAAAATCAAGGCAAATATTGAATTTTCAGAAGAGGTAAAAACGGCAATTCAAAACGGAGCAGAGGGTGTAGGACTTTACCGAACGGAATATTTATATATGGTTAAAAGAGACTTTCCAGATGAGGAAACCCTGTTTAACGATTATAAAAATGTTGCCCAAACAGTAGCCCCCCGTTCAGTGACTATAAGGACTTTAGATATTGCAAGCGACAATATTGTATCAAATAAGAATGTAATCAAAGAGCAGAATCCAGCCTTAGGTCTAAGATCTATTCGGTTTTGTCTTAAGGAAAAAGGTGTATTTAAAACCCAGTTAAGGGCGATATTGCGGGCCAGTGAATTTGGAAAAATCAGGATTATGTTTCCAATGATATCAGGTCTGTCGCAGTTTTTAGAGGCAAAGAGAGTTCTTAAAGGTGTTATGCGATCCCTTGATAAACAAGGCATTGAATATAACAGGGAAATACCAATTGGGATTTTGTTAGAAATCCCCTCTGCTATTTCTATTGCAGATATCCTTGCAAAACATGTTGATTTTTTTTCAATTGGCACTAATGACCTCATTCAATATGCATTGGCTATAGACAGGGACAATGAACATGTCGCCCATCTATATGAACCTTTCCACCCGGCAGTCTTAAAGATGCTGCAACAGGCGGTAGAGGCAGCTAAAAAGGCTAAAATAGGCGTATCAATATGTGGCGAAATAGCCGGTGATCCCCTTGCAATTTTAGTGCTTCTCTTTTTGGGGTTAGAGGAATTTAGCATGAATATAGGGTCTATCCCTCTGATAAAAAAAATAATAAGGATTTTGCCATTAATTAAAGTAAGGGGCAGCTTGAAAGGGATATTGAATTTATCAACCAGTGATAAGATTGAAAAATTTGTTTTAAAAAAGGCCCAGTCCATGTTGCCTGATATTTTCAAAGAAGACCTGTTCAGGTATAGAACTTCAGGCAATTAATAAGCAGGTTTGAGATGGAGAAAAAAATTGTTTGCCAG
>CBFDCD010000235.1:0-1862 GCA_965603225.1 uncultured bacterium | reverse complement strand
AGGCGAATACACAAATGAGCGTTTTATTGACTTCAAGAGTCTTGTTGATGGAGGGATTGTTGTCCAGCAATCTCCTGTAAATAAAATTACATCATCAGATGATTTTGAGCTTGCATCCACGAACTATCAAGGGAAACTGTATGCTATTGCACGACGACCTTCAGAAGACGAATATGCCGATATGCTCTTTGGCTGGCAGGTGGAGCAGGGTATTACGTCCAACTCAGTAATTTATGTTAAGGATGGTGTTACAGTTGGTATTGGTACAGGAGAACAGGACAGGGTTGGTGTAGCTGAAATAGCTATTTATAAGGCCTATAGCAAATATGCGGATTCTCTCTGTTTCAGAAAATGTGGCATTCCATACAAAAACATGGAGGCTGATATAAACAAGGGAGAGAGGGACAGATCTTTAAAGGAAGAGATAGACAAGGAAACGGATGATGCCCATGGCGGGCTGAAAGGCGCAACCATGATATCAGATGCATTTTTCCCTTTTAGAGATGGTGTTGATGTGGCCATAAAAGAAGGGATAGGGGCGATAGTTCATCCGGGAGGCTCATTACGGGATTTTGAATCAATCGAGGCCTGCAATGAGGCAAACCCTCAAGTAACTATGGTTTTTACCGGTCAACGGGCATTTAAGCATTGAAAGTAACCAAGATGTTCAGACCATGCCGGAGAATCCTATGAACTGGTCATAACTGGAATTTATTGATAGACCGTAGCGATCCTTACCTGTAAATTTGAATTCTATGTGAGAGGGGTCTATTGTTGCATCGGCCGAGCTGTTCTGGGAAATCTTAAATTTTACTGTGGCTGTTAATGAATCCTGGTCATAAAAAACATTAACAGGGTATTTATTAAGCTCAACTTCAGTAGAGGGAATAGGTTTATTGAAATTATATGCCTGCCCGGGACCACTTCTATATGACCTGCCTATTTCCCAGTTGAGCGTGTTTTCAACAGAGGATCTGTCCATTTCTTTATCAAATTGAAATACCATGGTAAAGTTTTTTGAGGTGTCGGCATCTATAAGGTAGCTGTCCAACAATGCGGCAGGTGCGCCCTGATTCAGTTGATAGAGAAATGTGCTTGCACCGGCATAGGCAAAAAGCATTTTTGGGGGGTCAACCTTATACATATAACGACTGAGCGTGTCCGCCAAATCCGGTGATTCATCCTCAAGAAAATCAACCATTTCCTGTGCCTTCTCCATGTCCCCTAAATCAGCGTATGCATAGCCTAATTCACTGTATGCAGCATAGAACTCATCGTTGATATCTATTGCCTGCTGGAATTGGCTGGCGGCATCTTCATACTCTCCTTTTTTACTATGTATAAGCCCCAACCCATAATTACCGTCCGGCCTTTGAGGCTCCATCCGTAACACTTTGTTGAAAATATTCTCCGCCTCACTATAACGTTCTGTATTTATATATGCCATACCCAAGGATACGTGATTGTTTGCGCTTGGATTTAACCTCACTGCCTCTTCGTATTCCTTTCCAGCTTCATCATATCGTTGCTCAGAATAATAAAGATTTCCAAGGGTAATGCGAATATCGTCACGTTGCGGATTCAACTTGATGGATTGCTTATATGTTTTTATGGCATTTGTTGTATCATCAAGCTTCATATATGTCATTGCCAGATAGTTGGATGCGTCTGCTGAAAGCGACGTGTTAAAAGACAGGCCAACAGATCTCTTGAATTCTTTTACAGCCTCTTTATAATTTTTTTCCATATAGAGGTCTATCCCCTTTGAAAGAGACTGTCGCGCCAAATTTTCAAGGCTGTTTTGCCGTTGATTAATATAAGAAAAAAGATTTTCCGCACTTACAGCGCTGAATACATCCATG
>CBFDCD010000234.1:0-1865 GCA_965603225.1 uncultured bacterium | reverse complement strand
GTATATTTAAATTACTTTCCTTCCATCATAGCATCTATATCGTCCTTTACCTCACCAATTGGTTTGATATCAAATTTTCCCACCAGCACCTTAAGGACATTTGGGGAAACAAAGGCAGGAAGTGTTGGACCTAAGCGAATCCCCTTCACTCCAAGGAACAGTAGGGCAAGGAGTACTGCAACGGCCTTCTGCTCGTACCATGCTATGTCGTAGGATATGGGGAGATCATTAATATCGTCAAGCCCAAAAGCCTCTTTCAATTTAAGGGCAATAACGGCCAGGGAATAGGAATCATTGCACTGCCCTGCGTCAAGCACCCTTGGAATACCACCGATATTGCCGAGATCGAGCTTGTTATAGCGGTATTTTGCACAACCGGCAGTTAAAATAACCGTATCACTTGGTAGTTGCTCGGCAACCTCGGTATAGTAGCTTCGAGTCTTTTGACGACCGTCACAACCGGCCATAACAACAAAGCGTTTTATTGCCCCTGATTTTACGGCATCCGCCACCTTATCTGCCAGTGCAAGAACCTGATGATGGGCAAAACCGCCAACAATTTTCCCGCTCTCAATCTCAGTTGGCGGGCTGCATTTCTTGGCCGCTTCTATAACTCCGGAAAAATCCTTTACTCCTCTCCCCTGTCTGTCGGCTATGTGTTTGGCGCCAGGATATGCCACCACCCCTGTTGTAAAAAGCCTGTTCAGATATGTATTTTCTTTTTTCAGCGGGACCAGGCAGTTTGTAGTTAGTATAATTGGGCCGTTAAAAGATTCAAATTCATTATTCTGGGCCCACCATGAACTGCCGTAGTTTCCGACAAAATGATCATATTTCTTAAACGCAGGATAGTAATTTGCCGGGAGCATTTCGCCATGGGTGTAAACATCTACGCCAGTGCCCTCGGTCTGCTTTAGAAGCTCTTCCATATCCTTTAGATCATGGCCGCTAATGAGTATGCCCGGATTGTTTGCAACACCAATGTTAACCTCTGAAATCTCAGGATTTCCATAGGCGGATGTGTGTGCCTTATCAAGGAGGGCCATTGTATTGACCGCCATTTCTCCCGCCTTCATAACAAACTCTACCATCTCATCAACAGACAGGTCTTTAGTAGTAGACGCCAGGGCCTCCATTATAAACTCATAAATGTCTTCCTGCTCATGCCCTAATATGGCAGCATGATCCGCATAGGCGGCAATGCCCTTCAGGCCGATTATCAACAGCTCCCTGAGGGAACGGACGTCTTCATCTTCTGTTGAAAGAATGCCGACGTTTTTTGCCTTGTCACGAAATTCCGCCTCATCGTCTAAATACCATACAGCGGAATCATGCAATTCTCCTGAAAAATCATTACCGTTTTTATCCTTGTATGCGGCTAAGAATTTATTCTTTAAATCGTCCCTGACCTTCAGCGCCTCTCTGATATGGTCAAAAAACCAACCCTCTTCCCAGTTTGCATTTGTAATGGTAGCAAACAGGCCCTTTGCAATAAAAAGGCCGGCCTCTTTATCCACTATTCCGAGTTCTTTTGCCTTTTCTCCATAGACTGAGACACCCTTCAAGGTGTATATCAACAAATCCTGGAGGTTGGCAAGGCTCTCCGGTTTCCCGCAAACTCCCTTTACTGTACAACCTGAGTTTTTGGCTGTTTCCTGACATTGAAAACAAAACATAAGCATCCTCCTTTTAAATAGTTAATTTATGATTAAATATACCTTTATTCTGATTGATTTAATATAATAATACATTGTTTGGATTCCGCATTGACTTACGTCAAGAACTAATGTTTTTTATTGCATAAGATGTATATAGTTATTCAGGGGACAGAGCTCAGAGATGAGAGCAGGAGAGGAATATGACGA
>CBFDCD010000233.1:0-1928 GCA_965603225.1 uncultured bacterium | reverse complement strand
GAGCCATCAATGTTTACAGGCCTTGGTCTTTCTGAATCAGCCTCATCAATTAGTCTGGTTTTAACGCATTGTAATCCTTTAACTACTCCATTCTCAGCCATTATACTTTTTGGCGCCGTAAGAAACTCTATGACCACATTCTCAGCGAGCGCTTCATCAACCTCATCCCTGTCAGCCGGCATTTCATTTCGTCCTCTGCGATAAAGAATAATTACGTTTTTGGCCCCTAAACGAATGGCAGAACGCGCAGTATCCATGGCAGCATTGCCGCCTCCTATAATCAACACATCACTGCCTAAATGCATATCGTCATGGTGAGAATACCCCTTTAGAAAGCTAAGGCAATCGGTGAATCCCTTGAAATTCCCTTCATTCTCTATTCTCATTTTAAGGCTTTTCTGTGTACCTGTAGCAAGGATAATGGCATCAACGCCGTCTTTTTTTATATCCGAAATGGTTGTATCCACGCCAAGACTGATCCCTGTTTTAATGGTTACACCCATTTTTTGTATGTATTCAATATCCCTTTTAAGGATTTCCTTCGGTAGCCTGAAGTCAGGTATAGCCCACGCAAGCATGCCGCCGGGCTCTTGATAACTCTCTATTATTTCTACTATATAGCCTTTTTTTGCTAACTCATGTGCCGCTGTTAATCCGGCAGGGCCTGAACCTATTATAACTATTTTTTTACCCTGTACCTTTTTTATCTTAGTCGGAGCTATCTCACCATCATCATAATCCGTTACAAATCTTTTTAAAGATTTTATCGATAATGCCTCATCCGCTTGACTTCTAATGCATGATAACTCACATGGGTGGTGACATACGTATCCACACACCGAGGGGAGGGGATTAGTTTCTCTTATCAGCTTTAAGGCTTCCCTGTGATGTTTTTCCGCAATGAGCCGCATGTATCCACGAACATCCTGACCAATAGGACAGGCAGCCTGGCAGGGTGGAGAATTAAATTCCTTAGAAATATTAATTCTCAGATCGGTATCAATATTGCTGTAGATTGCTCCACGAAGGCTATCGGTCTCAGTTCGCATATCCGGCATTATCTCAGCAGGGCATGCCTCAATGCAGACCGAGCAGGTGTTGCATTTTTCATAATCAATAACAGGTTTATGGGTTCTTCCTTCTATCGCCATTTTGGGTTTCTTATATTATTTTGTATTATGTACTTTTTTCCTCGTAACTATTACTTACGGGACATCCTAGATCCGTCTGGGCGGACCGCCTACTTCTTGCCGTTTATCTTAATCCCTCGCCAACATTATATCCAACCTCAAGGGCCTTTAGATTTAGCCCCCTGAATCGTTCTTCAACATTATTTGTAATGGATGTAATCACCGCCTGCTTACTGACCATTTCAGTTATTGCCGTTGACGCGCATAACATGACAATATTGGATACCTGCTTGTTATTTAATTCACTTATTGCCGTGTTAGTAGCTGGAACACCGACTTGATGAACGTCGTTTCTATCCATAGGATTTACTAACAAAGTATCATAGATGACAATGCCTTTCCCTTCAGCAACATCTTTGATATAATCGTCATATGCAGTCTGTGAAATGGCAATAAGGATGTCTGCCTTTATTATATGGGGGTACTTGATGGGGTTTTTTGAGATGATTACCTCAGACCTTGCGGAACCTCCTCTGGCCTGCGCGCCATAAGCATTGGAACCGGAAACCCATTTTCCGTCATTAATGGCGGCATAGCCGAGGATTGTTCCAGCCAAAACTACCCCTTGTCCACCAAAGCCGCAGATACGAATTTGTTTAAGATTACCCATTGCTGAATTCTCCGGTAATAATCTTATCCTTCAACTCATCTTCAGAGAAACTGCCTGCCTCTTCCCTGGAAATACATCTCTCCATTACGTTTTTCAACATATCTGCCGGGGAATCGTATCTGTGTCTT
>CBFDCD010000232.1:0-1969 GCA_965603225.1 uncultured bacterium | reverse complement strand
CCTTTCCGGTTATCCTGACTTCAATTTCACTTCCCATTGGGCATGCAAGTGAGAGGACCGACAAAATGCTTGATCCATCGACCTCCCGTCCATCTTTCTTTAAAAACAATTTTGCATCATACCGGTTTCCTAACTCTACTATTTTGCCTGCTACCCGTGCATGCATTCCAAGTTCATTGATTATTTTTAATTTTCTTATTTCTTCCATAATTATTTCTATTTAATCAGATAATTAACGTCTGTCAATGTAACTTCTCTCTAAAACATATTCATTGAACAATAAAAACAATGCAAACATAAAAATAAATGTAACAATTCAGTTTCATAAGCACATAGTGTCAAAGACACAAAATTATCTGACTACAAAGGGTCAGCATTCATACAGGGAATGTCTCCTTATTTTACAAACGTCTGCCCTTATGAAAAATAATCGTCACCTCTCATCATCCCTTAGACCTTCAACAACAATGGTATATTCGCCCCTAATAGTATCATCTCTAATCAGGGACAATACCTCGCTGATTGACCCCCTTGTAACCTCCTCAAAAATCTTGGTAATCTCTTTGGCAAGGGCAATATTCCTATCACCTAAAATTTCATTCATATCTTCGAGCATCTTTATTAGCCTATGGGGTGATTCAAAGAATACCATGGTTTTCAATTCAGCCTGGAGTTTTCTTAACTCTCTTCGGCGACGCCCGCCCTTGTTTGATAAAAAACCGACAAAAACAAATCTATCTGTTCGCAATCCGGAAACGGAAAGTGCTGCCAGTGATGCGGATACGCCTGGTATAGGCACTACTGCAATGTGTTCTTCTACAGCCTCCTGAATCAGTTTGGAGCCTGGATCAGATAAACCAGGTGTTCCTGCATCGCTAACAATGGCAATATCAAGCCCGGATTTAACCTTTTCAATGAGTTGTGCTCCTTTAAAGCGCTTGTTATGACTGTTGTAGCTGGTTATTGGCGTCTTTATAGTATAATGGGCGCATAACTTTCTGGTACGATCCCTGCTTTCAGCAGCAATTAACCCTACATCCTGTAGCACCTTCAAGGCCCTTAATGTAATATCTTCTAAATTGCCAATCGGGGTAGAGACAATATAAATCCGTCCTGTATTTGAGTTATTGCTTTTTAAGACCATTAAGATTAACTCATTTTAGGTACAAATAACCTATCAGTACGCCAGCTCAAATGCATTCTTTATAATCTCAATCTCTTTTTTTCCATCAATTAAACTCACAGCCGCCACATCGAATCGTGCCTTAATCCCTGTACCTGTAAGATTCTTGGACTGCATATAATAAAGGGCCGCCTTGGAAATCTGTTTCTGTTTCCTTATATTCACTGCATCCTTAACCTGGTCTAAGGGACTGTTCCTTCTTGTTTTTACCTCTACAAAAACAAGGACATCCCTATCCTTTGCGATTAAATCTATCTCGCCTAATTTACATGTATAATTGGTTGTTACAATTTTGTATCCAAGATCCTTTAGTCTTTTTCCGGCTAAATCCTCACCATATTTCCCTAAAGTAATCCTTTCTTGTGTCATGGTCGAACTTTTTTAAAGGTAAGTCGATGTATAGGGCATGGGCCATAACGAACTATGGCATTTATATGTTCAGCTGTCCCGTAACCTTTGTTTGAGGAAAAGCCATACTGGGGATATATTTTATGGTAGCTGTACATAATGCTGTCTCTGTAAACCTTGGCCAGTATAGATGCCGCTGAAATTGATAGAGACAATTGATCGCCTTTTATAATACACCTTTGATTGATGGGATGATCAACTGGATGGGTTCCGTCTATCAGTAGATAATCGGGCCTGGGATTTAGGGTTAATATTGCTTTTTTCATTGCAACTAACGTTGCTTGTAAAATATTAACCCGGTCAATCTCTCTGGAACTAACCACAGCCACTGAAATCGCTATTGAGTTTTTTTGAATAAGGGGAAAGGCCTTGTCCCTT
>CBFDCD010000231.1:0-2196 GCA_965603225.1 uncultured bacterium | reverse complement strand
AAGGAACTTGTCAACGGAGTATTTTTAGAAGAATCACGGCGCTATTTTAATGAAGTGATTCAAGAATTAAAGGGGCGTGGGTGTGATGCAGTTGTTCTTGGATGCACTGAGATTCCTCTCCTTGTCGATCCAAATGATTGTCCTCTTCCTACGCTTGATTCCACACGTCTTTTAGCAAGAGCCGCGCTTAAAACGGCAATAGAGGATGGCTAATCATTCATCACCAGGGGAGATAAAAAGGATTTTTGCAAGGATATCAATTTCCTATCTTTATCAGAGACTTCTTGAATTCTCGCAATTGCAGTATTAACTTCCCTTTAATGAAAAACAGTCCCTTAACCCTAAGAAAAATTTTTATTTTTTGGGTACCGCTGGCAGCAACCTGGATCATGATGGCCCTGGAAGGGCCTTTTCTCGCTATAATCATAGCAAGGTTAGCGGACCCCAAGCACAATCTGGCCGCCTATGGTGTTGCCTTTGCCTTTGCCATTTTGGTGGAGGCGCCGATTATTATGATCATGAGTGCATCAACTGCCATAGTAAAGGACAGGGATTCCTTTTTGAAACTAAGGAATTTTACCTATGGGTTGAATGCAATAATCACTGTTTTCATGGTTGGTTTACTAATACCGCCGGTTTTTAATTTTGTTGCAAAAAGCATGATCAGACTCCCGGATGGTGTTGCCCACCTGGCCCACCACGCATGTATCCTCCTTATTCCATGGCCTGCTGCCATTGGGTATAGACGTTTTTTCCAGGGCATCCTTATACGGAGCAACCTTACACGAAGGGTGGCATATGGAACTGTTGTCCGTTTGTCTGCCATGGGATTAACCGGGTTAATTTGCTATGGGTTTTTTGAAATGGCCGGCGCCTCTGTTGGAGCGCTGGCGTTATCAATAGGTGTTTGTGCGGAGGCTGGTGCCAGCAAGTTAATGTCCCGTGCGCCGGTTATCCAGCTTTTATCCAAAAAAAATAAGAATTCAAAAATCAAACCCTGGGGATACAGGTCTATCGCAAAGTTTTATTACCCCCTGGCCATGACTTCTATTTTGGCCCTTGGAGTTTACCCGATGGTAACCTTTTTCCTTGGGCATAGCTCTATGGCATTAGAATCCCTGGCCGTGTTTCCAGTAATCAATTCACTTGTATTTATTTTTAGATCCATGGGATTGTCGTTTCAAGAAGTGGGGATTGCCCTTCTCGGAGAGAACAATGAGGGGTATGAGGCCTTGAAGAGATTTGCAATTATGCTCGGTCTTGGCGTGACGGCAGGGTTGGCGCTTCTGGCTTTTACGCCTCTATCCTCTATATGGTTTCGAAACATTTCAGGGCTGACCCTTGAGCTTGCCCAATTTGTAGATTGGCCAACCAAAATAATGACGCCCCTGCCAGGACTCATGGTTTTACTTTCATTTCAACGCTCCGTGTTGCTCCAGCGCAGGAAGACAGGCCAGATTACTATCGGAACTACCATTGAGGTTGCCGGAATTATTGCCCTTCTAATCATAACAGTGGATTCGTTGGGGATGATTGGCGCTGTAGCAGCGGCAATTTCCCTTTTATTTGGACGTTTTTTAGCAAATGCCTATCTTTTTGTGCCCCTTTTCAAGGTCTTAAATACGCCGCATAAGTGATTATTGCGGCAAAATTATCAAAGATTGTATAAAGGCATCTAACATAACCCTTGAGAACAATCAGATCTTTTTAATGAACGGCTCTCGAACACATTTTATTACCCAAGCGGTCAAAAGCAATGCCGAATAAAAGTGATTCTTTGATGAACTGAGTTATTGATGGAGATGGCTGATTTTCATTGACATGTAACAATTTGGAAAGTAGCCTTGAGCGGAGATCTGTAGTAATTTTTTTTAAATTGTGTTTTAAATTGTGTGGGGAAAATGCCAAATGAAATTTAAAAAAAATATTTTATGCATTGGGGCTGGTTATGTAGGTGGCCCAACCATGGCCATGATTGCCTATAAATGCCCACAATATAAGGTTACAGTCGTTGATATCAACACTGAACGTATTGACCAATGGAACTCTGAAGATCTGCCTGTATATGAGCCAGGTTTAGATGAAATTGTAAAGGAGGCCAGGGGTAGAAATCTATTTTTCACCCCGGATATAGAAAGGGGTATAAAAGAGGCGGAGATTATATTTGTTAGCGTAAATACACCTGTGAAAGAGTTT
>CBFDCD010000230.1:0-2352 GCA_965603225.1 uncultured bacterium | reverse complement strand
CGATAAGCATTGTTTCATTGTTTGTGTCTAAGGGTTTGAGGGTGAAGGTGGTATGTTCTAAGGGTTTATCTTTTTTATTCCAGAGAAGACCGGTATATCTTTTTTTATGAGGAAGTGCGCTTAGTATATGATAGATTATCTCATCTTTAGTGAAATATATCTCATGCTTTTTCCCTTTAATATAATACGTGGCCTTGCTATTTAACTGCCCTTTATTTTTAATGATTAAGAATGGGAATTTTTTATGAGAGGCTTGTGCGAGGGCTATTTTCTTAATTTCAGGGTTTTTGGGGTTGTCAAGGCCGTGAGCGAATGTTGTGAAGTTGTTGATGCCTAAGCTAAAAATTAGCAGAAAAAAAGCGAATAATTTTGCCATGTCCAGACATCGTAATTTATAGAGTATCATGGTGAAATATTTTGGACACAAACCTCTGTTTCCAGCCCAGGAGTTGGGTTAAAAGGTTTCCCGCTGAAAGCGGGATTCAAGGTTCAAAAGTTGATCCCCCGTGGTAATAACCCAATGGAATCAATGGTTAAGGGAAAAAGCGGGAAGCAGTTAACCCTGAACCTTGAACCCTGTAACCCAGACCGAACTGATGTCCAATTAATTTGCAGTCTCTTGTGAAATAAAGATCTACAGTCATCTGTATAGTGAGAATGACGAGGTCTGGAGTTACATAATTTTTTTAATCTCCTCTGTTAGTGCAGGAACCACCTCAAATAGGTCGCCAACTATACCGTAATCAGCCTTTTGAAAAATAGGAGCCTCAGCATCTTTATTGATAGCAATTATGATTTTAGATGTTCCCATTCCCGCTAAATGTTGAATGGCGCCTGATATACCACAGGCAATATAGAGAGTCGGGGACACTACCTTACCTGTCTGGCCGACCTGGTCGGCATGTGGTCTCCACCCTGCATCAACAGCGGACCGGGAAGCCCCGATCGTCGCGCCGATTAAATCGGCCAATTCATCTAATATTTTATAGTTTTCCGGCCCCTTCATTCCCCTTCCACCGGAAACTATTCTTTCTGCCTCAGTAAGGTCAGCCTTTCCACTTGCTTCCTGTATGACATCAACAACCTTTGTCTTCAACTGAGAATCGTCAAGGCTGCACTCTCCCTCGATAATATCAAAAGATCTTGAATCATCAGGCTCATTTAATTCAAATACATTTGGTCTTGCAGTAGCTCTTTGTGTTGTATTGTCCTTGAATGTTATTGTGGCATATGCCTTTCCTGCATATATAGGCCTTTTTGCAACGAGTTTATTGTTCTCAATAGAAAAGTCTACACAATCTTGAGCCAACCCTGTTTCGAGTTTAGCTGCCAGCCTTCCTGATAAATCCTTTCCCTGCACCGAGGCGCCAAGCAAAATTATAGACGGCTCCTTCTCCCTTGCTAATTGTGATATAATAGAGGAATATGCATCGGTTGTATATGTTGCGAGGCGATCGTCATTAACTGCAATTATAGTGTCTGCGCCATATTTTCCTAATTCAGGTGCCTTTTCCTTAATATTAGAACCTAACAGGACTGCAGTTAAAGGCTGCCCTGTTTTGTCTGCCAGCCGTCTTCCTTCGCTTACCAATTCAAATGATATTTTTTTCATTTCACCATTTCTTTGTTCAGCAATAATCCAAATTCCCTGTGCCATTTTTATCTCCTTAATTTCATTGTAGATGAATCTCTTTCCAAGTAAAAGCTAATCATTGGCCTTTAAGTTATTTTTAAACGCTCTTTCAATTAAATAACCTTTGCCTTTTCATGCAGTAATTTAGCAAGAGCGGCTGCCTTTTCTTGGGGTGTTTCACCTTCAATTACCTTACCTCCCTCTTTTTGTTCTGGTGGAGTAATTTCCATGATCTCAATCTTTGCTCCTGCTTCTCCAACCAGGCCGGCATCTAAACCCAAATCAGCTATTGTCTTAACGTCCAAGGGTTTCTTTTTAGCCTTCATTATCCCGGGCAGTGAAGCATACCGTGGTTCATTCAGTCCCTTTTGGGCGGTTATCAATGCAGGCAGAGGCGCTTCAATGACAAATGTCCCGCCTTCAACCTCTCTATGGACCGTTACGCTTGAGCCCTCTTCACTGACTTCAATCTTGACAGCTATGGATACCTGAGGAATATCAAGGAACTCTGCCAGCATGGAGCCTACAATGCCGAAATCGTCATCAACACCCTGTTTTCCGCATAAAATAAGGTCATAATCAAGATCCTTAATGACTGCGTTAAGAATTCTGGCTGTTCCAAGAGAATCGCTTCCTGAAGCAGCAGGGTCGTCTACCAGAATACCCTTATCAGCACCCATGGCCAAGGCTGTTCTTA
Organism: uncultured bacterium; assembly: GCA_965603225.1. Classification (GTDB taxonomy): domain Bacteria; phylum Desulfobacterota; class DSM-4660; order Desulfatiglandales; family B25-G16; genus M55B121. Next base: position 22 of record CBFDCD010000230.1, on the reverse strand, counting down.
TGGATTCGGTCACCCGTTTAGG
>CBFDCD010000229.1:0-2436 GCA_965603225.1 uncultured bacterium | reverse complement strand
CATTATCCAATCCATCTCTTTTAATACTCAACGTCTTTTGTAATATAAGACGAGACAGGGCTAAGACGTCGAGTTTTTTAAGTGAGGCATGAAGATCGTCTCCCAGGCTTTTCCTGGACCCTGATTTCAAACGAAGTATATAGTAATTTTTTGACAGGTAATAATAAAATCCAATAGCAGTTTTTTCTTTTCCGTAATCTCTTAATTGGTCGAGAAATATTTTTTGGATATTTTTCTGGTCTTCCGGAGAAAAAGGAAACGGGGTAATATCAAACCACTTACTCACGGAGGAAAAAAATTGGGTCGCATCAAAGTTTGGATTGGATTTAATGAGGCGGTTAGTCGGCAAAATAGTCAGACCTTTGTCAGCTATGTTTGTTAGGTACATCATTACATAATCATAGGCCCTTCCAGTATGGAAGGCGCCATACCTGGCCCGTATAATGTTTCGGTAATTTCGAGCTGTCTCATATCTATGATGTCCATCGGCAATCACAATTGATTTAGATGCCATTTCTGAGAAAATCTCTCTTAAGATAGAACTATTATTAACCTCCCACATTTTGTAATTGCACCCGTCTTTGTCTCTGAAGGATATTGTGGGGAGTGAGTTTACAATAGGATTAAACCTGTTAAAGATTGTATTTTCCTCGTCTTTATAGAGCCCAAAAACCGGACTAAACTGGGCATTACATGCCCTCATGAGTTTTAACCTGTCCTGCTTGTGAAAGGAAAATGTCTTCTCGTGTGGTATGATTATTTGGGTATCATCTTCCTCTATGCGTACAAGGGAGATAAATGCCCATCTAATCTTTGTTTCCATATTATATGGTGATTTATATTCAAGGGAGATCAGGTAAATAGAAGGGTGTTGAGATCTGATGAGAATCTCCCTTGATAGCCATTGCTTAAAAAAATCCGCTGCCCTTGTATACCGGTTATCCCAGTCGGAATCTCCTGTCTTTTTTTTACCGAGTATAAGCCTGACAACATTATAAGGGTCTTTTTCGTAATAATAATCCTGATCACTATTTGAGATAACATCGTACGGTGGGGCTATGATATTTTCAATGCTGGTTATTTTATCTAAGTTATAAGTAATACCGCTGAAGGGAGCTATAATGGCCATATATATTTCCTTATATTAAGGGCTCACTCAAAAATAACTTCACATTTCAGGCGCCGATACATCCCGCCTGACTGCGTTGTGAAAACTCGGAATATGCCTGATATTCCTGCGTTTCCACGCCTTGTCAGACGGGCGCCTCAACACCTGAAATTGCGAACTTATTTTTTCGTGAACCTTAAGCTTGATAATTTTTTTACTGTAACCTATCTTGTTAAGAGTACAAATCAAAATTTTTACAAAAACGTCAATGTTTTTTATCATAAGAAAATGTCTGAAAAAGAAAAAATATTTGATATTATAATAGAGGGAGGCATTCTCCTGACAATGGTCGACGGTGAAAAACCCCTTTATAATACCAGGATAATTATTAACGGCGATAAAATCAAGGCGGTTTCCTGCCAAAACGAAAGCCCTATGCCAAAGGCAAAGGTGATTATAAATGCTGAAAACACTATTATCTTGCCCGGCATGATTAACGCCCATGGCCATTCCCCAATGACCCTATTTAGGGGTTGGGCCGATGACCTTCCCTTGAAGGTCTGGCTTTTTGATCGTATATTTCCGGCGGAGGCACAATATATGAACCCGGATACAGTTTACTGGGCATCCCTTCTTGCCACACTGGAAATGATAGCCTCAGGAACCACTACAATTGTTGATGGCTATTTTTTTGCAGATGATATGGTAAAGGCAATCGATGAGGCCGGTATGAGGGCGATTGTAGCCCAGGGCGTTATAGATTTTCCTGCCCCTGGGGTGCCGAAGCCTGAGAAAAATTTAGATGTAGCCCGGTCCTTTTTAGAGAGGTGGAAAAATTTTTCCGATCTTATTACACCTGGAATTTTTTGCCACAGCCCCCTTACATGTTCGTCAAATACATTACTGAAGGCCCATGAGATTTCTCAAAAATTTAACCTTCCCCTTCAGATACATCTGTCGGAGACCAGAGAGGAGGTTGAAGAAATACAAAAAAGGGAAAAAAAGAGACCAGTGTTTTATTTAGATGAGCTCGGTATCTTAAATAGTGATTTAATCGCCGCCCATGCCATTTACCTAAATGAAAAGGAGGTGGAAATATTAGCAAAAAAAGATGTAAAGGTCGCACACTGCGCTGAAAGTAATATGAAACTTGGATCCGGCATTGCAGCGGTTACTGAAATGTTAGGGAAAGGTATAACAGTAGGGCTTGGTACGGACGGGTGCGCTTCTAATAACAATCTTGACCTTTTTGCAGAGATGGATACTGCAGCGAAATTATCCAAGGTAGCTACCCTTGACCCTACAATGCTCAATGCAAAAACTGTTTT
>CBFDCD010000228.1:0-2462 GCA_965603225.1 uncultured bacterium | reverse complement strand
AGAGTATTCAGGAAAAAGCTCAACAGGTGCTTGGATTAGTGGGTTTGAATGGCTTGGAAGACAGATATCCGGCCCAATTGAGCGGCGGACAGCAGCAAAGGGTAGCCCTTGCCAGGGCCCTTGTTGGAAATCCAAAAGTATTGCTATTGGATGAACCACTCAGCAATCTGGATGCCAAGCTCAGAGAAAAAATGAGATTCGAAATTAAGAGCCTGGTAAGGCGTATGGGCATTACAGCAGTCTATGTCACCCACGACCAGGCTGAGGCCATGGTCATCTCTGATAGAATCGCCGTTATGGATTCAGGAAACATCGTGCAAATAGGCACGGCGGAGGATATATATCAAAAACCTGCAAATAAATTTGTTGCTGATTTTATAGGCACCATGAATTTTATTTCCGGGGAAATTTCACAGTTCCTTGAGGATAAAACCTCGGTCTATGTCCACACTGAATTTAGCGAAAAGATGATGTGCAGGATGCCTAACATCAAAGAAGCAAACTTAGGGGAAAAAGTGTTTGCCTCGATACGCCCTGAGGATGTAGAGATATTTGCAGAACCACCTCAAATGAAAGAGAACCTTTTTAAAGGCACCATTGTGCATAAGGCGTATCTTGGAAATTTTCTGTACTTTTTTATAAATGTAGGCGGAACCATGATCAGGGTACAGGTTCCTCACTACATGCCACAGGAAGAAGGGCAAGAACTCTATTTGTTTATAAACCCTCAGAAATGCATGACACTATTATGACCACATGTTTCACTTTATCACTTGACAATTTACACCTATTAAACTAAAGATAAATTAAATGCTGGGAGAGCCGGTAGGCTGAGAATTTCGAATTTGCCTTTAAATGTTTCTATGTAAATCGAAATAATCCTTTGAACCTGTTCGGGTAATTCCGACGCAGGGAAGGCGGTTTTCAGGTAAACACAAATTGTAATTATACAATCATCGATTACAAACCTTTCCCCCTTGCATGACTTCATGCAACAGTCTACCTACATTTATTCACCTGATAAAAAATCCCCCAACAAAAGAACAATCTTCAAAAAGTAATGGCGAAACAATTAAACTATCTGGATATAATTAAGAGGAGGTTACCTTGAAAAGAATTTTAACTATTGCCGGCTCTGATTCCGGTGGTGGGGCCGGAATTCAGGCGGATTTAAAAACAATCACCGTTTTAGGCGGATATGGCATGAGTGTAATTACAGCGCTAACCGCACAAAACACAGTGGGCGTTCAGGCCGTTCTTGAAATGCCCATTGATTTCATTGAAAAACAGATTGATTCGGTAATCGAAGATATAGGTGTAGATGTTGTTAAGACCGGTATGCTGTCAAATTCGGCAATTGTGACTCTCGTGGCGGAAAAAATAAAAAAATACCGGATCAAAAAGGTTGTCGTTGACCCTGTAATGGTGGCAAAAAGCGGTGATTCTTTGCTTAACAAGGATGCTCAAAAGGCCCTCCGTGAAAAATTAATACCCCTTGCATATATCATTACTCCAAATCTTCCCGAGGCATCTGCCCTTGCAGGATTAAATGTTACAGATCTGAATACCATGAAAGAAGCGGCGCGGCATATCCATTACCTCGGCGCAAAAAATGTGTTGATAAAAGGCGGACACCTATATGGGGAAATTATCGATCTGCTGTTTGACGGAAACAACTTTTTTGAATACACCGGGCCCCGCATACCTACTAAAAACACCCACGGCACAGGTTGCACCCTTGCCTCTGCAATTGCCACAGAGCTTGCCGAGGACAACACGATTCAATATGCAGTAAAACAGGCCAGGGCTTTTATACTTACTGCTATTAAATTCTCTTTACCGCTGGGAAAAGGCCATGGACCTACGAACCCATACGCCTTTATTGAAAAAGAAAAGGAAAGATTCCGGGTTTTGAGGGATTTAGAATCGGCCCTGGAAAAATTACAAAAAAGCAACATTGGTTACCTCATTCCCGAGGTTCAATCTAATCTTGGATACGCCCTACCCTATGCGGAAGGATATAAAGATGTAGCTGCATTTCCCGGCAGAATAATAAAATTAAATGATTCAATTGCTACTGTTTCAGGTCCAAGGTTTGGGAGTTCAAGACATATTGCAAATATCATACTTACATTAATAAAACATGATACCTGTTTTAGGTCGGCAATGAACATCCGTTTCTCAGAGGACATCGTTGAAGCCTGCAGACGAGCTGGTCTAAATATTAGCAGCTTTGACAGAAAAGATGAACCTCCACGGATAAAAGAACATGAGGGGTCATCATTAGAGTGGGGCACACAGGAGGTAATTAAAAAATTTGGAATTCCAGATATTATTTTTGATAAGGGTGACATAGGCAAAGAGCCTATGGTCAGGGTTATTGGGAAAACCCCCGGCGATGTGGCCCAAAAGGTTCTTACCATAATGAAAGAGGTAAATCGGAAAATTACCGAATAGCATGA
>CBFDCD010000227.1:0-2493 GCA_965603225.1 uncultured bacterium | reverse complement strand
ATCACATTTTCAAAAAGCTCATACGCCTTATAAGGGCTGCGTACAAAAGGTGTGGATGTAACGCCCTTGAACCCCCCTCTTTCTTGCCTCATTCTCATAGAATTTAAAGACGTCCGGGTGAATGTATTCTTTGACTGGATAATGGTAAGGGCGTGGTGGTCGATATTGGCCTACAGTAAGCAATAAATGGCTCTATAACATGGGATGACTTCACGCGGGATAAGAAATAATAGGTAAATCCCATCTTTGCCCCCTGCTTACTGCCTGCTTCCTTTCGTGCTTTTTTTTTACAGAATATTCATTTTGATTATCGTACTCATTGTCAAAAATATATCTATAGGGACCCCTAACGCCTGTGATATTTTTTATAATGTTGCATTAGGAGGAGATGATTTATTGTTTTCTACTCCGGAGAGTAATGCCTTGGAAAATCCTGTCTCTTCACCTAACTAAGTAAGGGTAAGGGCTTTGCTTTTCCTTATCTCCCGTATTTTACCAGCGATCTTTTTTTCAATCATGGATACTAACTTTAAACTTTTTGCATACCATTAAACTCCATTAGTGGTTTTTAAGTAATATTTTTATTTTTTGAGGTTACTTGAGCCTTGAAATTTTTGTATAAATAACTATATTTTAATGTTCTATGCAAATCTTGTAATATTGAAGGAGTAATTCTATGAATGTTGAAGAAGATAGCAAAATTTTCTCAGGGGCCACTCAATACGTCCTGGATAAAGAGCTTGCCAAGATTGTAAATATCTCTATGTCTCTTGAAATGCCATTGCTTTTAAAAGGAGAACCGGGAACAGGTAAGACCATGCTTGCCTATGCGATTGCTGAAAACCTCAAGATGCCCCTTATTGTTTTAAATGTTAAATCCAGTATGAAATTGATTGATGCCCTTTATCAATACGATACCCTTACCCGATTAAATGACAGTAGATTTGGAGACTCCACGAGGAATGTTCGTAATATTGAGGAGTATATTAAGATGGCCAAAATCGGGCAGGCCTTTGTTGCGAATGAACGGACTATTCTCCTCATAGATGAAATTGATAAAGCGGATACTGATTTTCAGGATGACATGCTCGATGTTTTGGATCAAATGGAGTTTGATATACTTGAGATTGATAAAACTATTAAAACTAAATACAGACCGGTTATTATAATAACATCTAATGCAAAAAAGGACCTTTCCGACCCATTTTTAGGGAGATGTAATTTCCACCATATAGCATTTCCAGAGCCTGATATGATGCGGGAGATTGTGCAGGTCCACTTTCCCACTATAAGTCAGGATCTGTTGGAGGCCTCCGTCAACACCTTTTACAGGCTCAGGAATTTTAATGAAGTGGAAAAAAAACCTGCCACAAGGGAGCTTATAAACTGGGTAAGAGCGCTTCGGGCAGACCCGGACTTTAAGGTAAAAGAATTGATAAAGGGGGATATACCATATCTTGGTATATTATTTAAGAAAAGCCCAGACTATGCGGTAGCCCAGAAATCCGTCTCAAGATTTAGGTTATAAGCCTTGTTTACTGAATTTTTCTATACTTTAAGGCAGATAGGTGTGCCTGTCTCGCCTACCTCATTTCTAACGCTCCAGAGGGCTCTCAGCAGTGGTCTAATCAATTCCGTTGATGATTTTTACATATCCGCCCGGGCAATATTGATAAAGAGCGAACGGTATTTTGATCTCTTTGACCAGGTCTTTGCCCATTATTTTAAGGGAATAGAGCTTGTAGACCCTGCCGGGGTAGATTTGGCAGAGGCGGCAAGGGCATTGCTGGATAGCTGGTTAAATGACCCCCAGGCTATTGCAAATGCCCTTGGGGTTGATGAAGAATCTCTTTCTAAAATGAGCCCTGAGGAGCTTATTGAATACTTTCTCGAAAGGTTGAAAGAACAAACCGAGGCCCATCACGGTGGAAGCAAATGGATTGGCACCGGCGGAACTTCTCCGGTAGGTCATTCCGGTTATCATCCAGGCGGCATGAGGGTTGGCGGAAGGTCAAGAAATAAATCGGCTGTTAAGGTAGCAATGGACAGACGGTATAGAGATTACTCTCAGCAAGCGCCCCTCACACGACACCATATGGGAGAGGCCCTCAAGAGACTAAGGAATATGGTGCCATTTGGACCAAAAGATAAAGTTAATATTGATGAGACTATCTATCGTACCATGAAGAACGCAGGGGAAATAGAGATCATTTTTGATCGAAGCCTTAGAGACAAGCTAAAAATTATTTTGGTGATAGATAATGGTGGGTGGTCAATGGACCCTTACATTGACATTTTACAGAGCCTGTTTGATTATTCCAGAAGCCAATTTAAGGAATTAAAGGTTTATTTCTTCCATAATACCATATATGACTATCTCTGGGCTGATCCGCAACGTCGTTCAAAGCCGCATTCAGTAGATGAATTTCTCAAGATTGATCCTGAAACAAGGTTTATCATAGTTGGCGATGCCAGCATGGCGCCCTACGAGAT
>CBFDCD010000226.1:0-2542 GCA_965603225.1 uncultured bacterium | reverse complement strand
AAAAACAGTAATTCCACTTGTAGCCAAATTTCCAATAAAATCCCAAAAATGCCGGCGGGTAATAAGATCAACCCCGGAGGTAGGCTCATCAAGAAAAAGTATTTCCGGCTTATGAAGTAAGGCGCACCCTAAGGCCAATCTTTGATGCCAGCCAGGCGGTAATTCCCTCACAGGCCGATTGCATACCTCTTTTAGTCGAGAAAGATCGATGACCCATTGAATCCTTTCATCCCATTGATTTATCGGCACCATATAAATCCCCAGATAAAACCGTATATTTTCAATGGGAGTTAAATCTTCATAAAGGGAAAATCGCTGGGACATGTAACCGATAGACTTTTTAACTTCCTCTGGTTCAGTGTATATATCATGGCCTGCTATTATCCCTAAGCCGGAAGTAGGCATAAGGATTCCGCATAACATGCGGATAGTTGTAGACTTACCCGAACCATTTGAACCTAAAAAACCAAAAATCTCACCCTTTTTCACTGAAAAAGAAACGCCGTTAACAGCTACAAACCGACCAAACGCCTTTTTTAGGTCTTTTACTATGATTATATCAGAGCTTGAAGTTGTCATGGATGAGTGCATCATCCACCCCTTGAATAAGATGGATTATGGCCTCCTCTAAGTTAGGAAACCGTGACTGGATTTTATGAGGGGCATCAAAGGCCAACAGGTTAGAACCGTGCATTATGGCAAGCTTATCGCATAATTCCCCCTCATCCAGATATACAGTAGAGGTTATAACGGTCATGCCCTGTTTCTTCATCTGGAAAAGCATCTCCCAGAACTCCTTTCTGGATACTGGGTCTACGCCATTTGTCGGCTCATCTAATATAAGGACCCTGGGCCTATGAACCAAGACGCAGGCAAGGGCAAGTTTTTGTTTCATTCCGCCGGAAAGATCTCCGGTTAATCGGTCTATAAAAGGGAGTAAATTGGAAAAGCCAAGATACAATTCCCTCATGTCGCTTCTATCTGATGGAGCAATGCCAAATATATCCATAAAAAAATTGAGGTTTTCGCCAACAGTGAGGTCCTGGTAAAGCCCGAAACGCTGGGCCATATATCCTACAATGGGTTTTATCTTTTTCCTTTGCAACACTACATTTATGCCGTCTATAAAAATTCTCCCGGAAGACGGTCTTATCATAGTTGCCATCATCCTTAACAGTGTTGACTTACCTGCACCGTCAGAACCCATGATGCCAAGGATTGTTCCCTGTGCTATGTTCATTGATACATTGCTGACAACCTCTATTTGCTCAAAACTCTTACATACGCTATCGACTTGAATAAATGAGCTTTCTAAAATCGATGGGCCTTCCTCCATACCTCCAGACCTCCTATTTTAACCATGCATCTGCCGGCATTCCTGACTTCAATTCAAACGCCGGATTAGGTATGGAAATTTTAACAAGATATACAAGTTTTACCCTTTCTTTATGTGTCTGTATTATTTTGGGTGTAAATTCCCCCTCTGTAGACACAAATGATACAGTTCCCTTATATACCTTATCAGGGAATGTATCGATCTTGATATTCGCCTCCTGGCCTGGCTTCACTTTTCCTATTTCAGTCTCTTCAACAAATATTTTAAGCTCAACAGTGGAAAGATCCGATAGTGTCATCACCTCCTGGCCGGACAAAACTACCTCCCCTATCTCAACATTGCTGCTGGTTATGACTCCTTGAAAAGGTGCCAGCAGCCTTGTGTAATTCAATCGAATACTTGCCAGATCTACTGATGATTGTGCAACTTTGACCTGTGCCCTGGCCGTTTCAACTTCCTTTTCTGCAGGGCCTATCCTGTCCAAATTATTTTTTGCCTGCCTGAGAACAGCCTTCCCTTCTAAAATTCTTGCCCGTGCCGTTTGAATAGTTTCCTTTCTTACGCCTTCTTTTAATATATTAAGGGCTTCTTTGGCCTTCCTATGGTTCTTGGCTGCAATCTCATATTTTAATTTTACGCTATCCCATTGTTTTTCTGAAACAACTCCCCTTTGGAAAAGTTTCTCATACCGTATCTTATCTTTCTCTGCCTCTTCCATGATATCCTTCGCATTCGAAACCGCTAATCTTGCCTGTTCAACATCTTGTTCCCTGTATCCTGCCTCAAGTTCCCTTAATTGTGAGCGAAGCACTTTTATGCCTGCCTCAGCCCTTGCAACATCATCGGGAAGGGTTTTTTTGTAAAGCATCAAAACCTTTTCCACTTTTTCCAAGTTTTTTACAGATTTTTCCATATTAGCAAATGCCTGTCTATGAAAGGCTTCATATTCGGACTGATCAAGAATAGCCAGAACCTGCCCTTTCTTAACGGAGTGTCCCTCATCTACCGGAACATCAATAATCCGTCCGTTAACGAGAAAAGACAATTCAGCATGGACCGCCTCAAAAGTACCTGAATAGTATAGTTCCCTTTGCTGCGCATTATGTTGTCCAAGATATACAAACACGCTGACACCTACTAAAAGTAAAAAAAAGATTATTATGAATATCCTTTTTTTCAAGTTATTACCTCCATGAAAAATTTAAA
>CBFDCD010000225.1:0-2554 GCA_965603225.1 uncultured bacterium | reverse complement strand
GAAAATGCTGAACCAATATCAATACCCATTACACATGCCATAAATTTTACCTTCCCTATAAAAAATGAGGATATTAATCCAATCTTTTTTTAAACCTTTTAACTGCAGTTACAAAAACAATCAAGCCAATAATCATCAGGGCAATAAATTGAGGCCAAAGAATCTTCAGTCCAACTCCCTTCAAAAAGATACCCCTAATAATGATCAAGAAATACATCAGGGGGTTTAGATATGTCAAAAATTTAACAATTTCAGGCATATTTGCCACAGGAAAGACAAACCCACTAAGCATAAAAAATGGCAGAATGAAAAAAAATGTCGTCATCATTGCCTGCTGCTGAGTATGGGAAATAGTAGATATAAAAAGACCTATCCCCAAGGTAGATAAAAGGAAAATACATGCAGCAAAAAAAAGGAGCACAACACTCCCTGCAAAGGGAATATGAAACCAAAAAATACCGAATATCGTGACTACCGCCATCTGTACAAGAGCAATGATAATGTATGGAATGGTTTTTCCCATAATAAATTCAAAAGGCCTTATAGGCGTAACAATCAATTGCTCCATAGTGCCAATTTCCTTTTCCCTGACTATTGATATGGAGGTAAATAGAAGGATAAGAATCATTATCAAAAAGGCTATGATTCCAGGCACAAAGTAATTTTGGCTGTAAAGATTTGGATTATACCAGATCCTTACCCTCGCATCTAACTGTCCATAATCCATATCCTGCTTATACAGTTCCTTTATTAAAATTCTGTTTAATCCGTCCAGCACAAAGGATGCATATGCTATCCTTACAGAGGCCATATTGCTCATGCTTCCGTCTGCAATTATCTGTATCTTAGCGGTATCTCTCCTCCTAATAACTTTACTGAAATCAGGGGGAACCTTGATTATCATATCAACCTTCCTTTTAAGCAACAACTCTTCCAATTCTTTTGTGTTTTCTGCAAGGTAGGTGATGCTGAAGGTTCTGTTAGCATTAAAAGAATCAATAAGCATACGGCTTTCCCGTGTGCGGGATTGATCTAAGACCCCAACAGTGATATTTCGGATATCCGTGCTGACTACATAGCCGAATATCAGGAGCTGTACAAGCGGTACAATAATTAATATGGGCCTGATTTTTTTGTCCCTGAAAAGCTGAATAAATTCCTTACGAACTATCTCTCTTACCCTTATCCATTCCATGCTACAGCCCTTCCCTTTTGAGCATAATCACATTAAGAAATGTTAAAACCGAAAACATGACAGTTAAAATCAAATAGTTGGACCAAAGACAGTTAAATCCGAGATTACGCAGATAAAGTCCGTTCAAGATATCTATAAAATATTTAGCGGGTACTATGCAGGTGATTATCTGAAGGACCTGTGGCATGTTTACAACAGGAAAGACAAAATCTGAAAGCAGCAATGATGGAAGATATGTGAGGAGAACAGCGGCTATGTTTGCAACCAGTTGAGACTTCGTTGTTATGGAAATAAAAAGCCCCAGGCTCAAGGCGACTGAAAGATAAATGGACGATGCAAGCAGCAAAAGCCAAAAACTGGACCGCACAACTACGCCAAACAGTATCTGTCCCATAAAAACAGCTATAAGCACATCTGTTATTCCTATAAGAAAATACGGAATAGCCTTGCCACACAAAAACTCACTGGCCTCAACAGGAAGAGACAGTATGGTCTCCATAGTACCGTTCTCATATTCTCTGGCAATAACAAGGGATGTCATCATAGCCCCGGCAATCATAACAATCAGGGCAATTATTCCAGGTATTATAAAATTTCTGCTTTCAAGGTCCTCATTGAACCACACCCTTATCAGGCCATCAATCGGCGCCTTTATCTTTGCCTTTCCCCTCTTATTTAGAAAATCAATTAATCTCTTATTATTGTATTTATTGACAAATATTCTTAGATAGCCCCTGGATAAACTTGCAAAATTCGGGTCGCTCCCATCAAGCACTACCTGTATAGAGGCCTTTCTTTCAGCCTTTATATCGCTTGTCCACCCAGGGGGGATAATAACAGCCATTGTTGTTAACCCATTATCAATAAATTTTGTAACCTCTTGGGTGTTTGAGAGGTTGCCAATAATGTGAAAATAGGATGAGGCCCCCAATTTTTGGATAAAGTCTCTTGTCAACTCTGTTTTGTCATGATCAACTACCACAGTCTTGATATTGTCAACATCTAAACTTAAGGCGTATCCAAAGAGCAGTATTAAGACAAGGGGTATCACAAAGGATAGATACAGGCTTCGGAAATCCCTTATCAAATGATAAAATTCTTTTCTTGCAAAGGCCTTAATGTTAACAATTCTCAATTATTCCTCCAGGCTTACTGTTCAGGTTGTTTAGGCTGCCTATCGCCTATCTACCTGAGGATCTACCCTCCGGGAGACTAATGTAATAAAGGCATCTTTGAAGGTGGCCTTACTAAAATCCGGCATTGCATCGCTTATTATTGACGACGGGCTGCCCATAGCTATGATTTCCCCCCTATCAATTACAGCTACCCTTTGACAAAAATCTGCCTCGTCCATGTAAT
>CBFDCD010000224.1:0-2588 GCA_965603225.1 uncultured bacterium | reverse complement strand
CTTTGACCAACCATCTTCAGTAATCCTCTTCTTGAATGATGGTCCTTGGGATGTAGCTTAAAATGATTCGTAAGATCATTTATCCGTTTGGTTAAAAGGGCAACTTGAACGTTTGATGAACCTGTATCTTTTTCATGTATTTTAAATTTATCAATAATCTCACTCTTATGTGTGCTATTTAAGACCACTTTAATCCCTCCTTGACTAATTATTTAAAAACTCTTGCTATATCCAATTTTTTACCGGCCCCCTTTAAAACGGCAACCAGCTCTTTTCCCATTATCACCTTAATATATTCGTTTGAACCAAAGGGCGGCATCTCCCTCCACCTCAGTTCGTCCCTTAAGGGTCTATAGCCATTTCTAATCTTTTCCGCCAATTTACCTGAGGCTTCGACCTCAGCCATTCCCCTTAGCGCATCTTTTAGCGGTATTATCAACTCCTCGATCTTTTTATTAGCAGTATGTTCGGCTATTTCTTTCAGGGTAAAAGCATTGTTTACGCTAAAGAAACCGCTCCGTATTCTTCTCAAAAAGGTCAGATGCGCCCCTACATTCAAACTGCTTCCTAAATCAGAGGCAAGGGTCCTTATATAGGTTCCTGACCCGCATCCAACCTCGATCCACACATTAGGAATATCAACAGATACTATATTTATATAGTTAACCCTCACATCCCTTTCTTGGAGATCTACTGCTATACCATTTCGGGCAAATTCATACGCCCTCTTCCCTTTATAGTGAACAGCAGAATAGGCAGGCGGAATCTGTTTTATAGTTCCTAAAAAGTGAAGGGCCGTTTGTCTTACGTCCTCCTCAGTTAGACTTCCAATGCTCCTTTCTTTAGTCACCCTTCCTGTAAAATCCTGAGTATCTGTTTCCACTCCAAGCTTTAGGGCCGCACTGTAAACTTTATCCTGAGACATAAGAAAGTGGGACAGCTTAGTTCCCTGGTTTATAAGAATTATTAATACACCTGTTGCAAATGGATCAAGGGTGCCTGCATGCCCTACCTTGGCCTTTGTCATGCCCTTAACACCGGCAACAACGCCAAAAGAACTCGTCCCGCACTCCTTATCTATTATTATAATTCCGTCCTTCTGGGTCATTTACCTTCTAAGAAGCTCTTTGCTACATTAATAAATTCCCTTTTTATATACTCCAGTTTTCCCTCCATTGTAAAGGCCGCTGCCCTCGGATGCCCGCCTCCTCCAAAATATCTTGCCAAATCCGATACATTCACCCAGTCATTTGAGCGCAAGCTTATCTTAAAAAAATTCTTTCCTGCTTCCTTTATGAGAGCCCCTATCTCTACCCCTGCTATAAGCCTTGGGTAGTCTACAAATCCTTCGCTGTCAAAATCCCTGGCATTTGCCTTTAATTGCGTCTCCTTTGTAATAGTTAGTAATCCAAGCATTCCTGAATGGTGCAGCTCTATTGTTCTCAGGGTCATCTCAAGAAGCTTCAGCTTCTTCAATGAATACATATCCATTATATTGCGTGATATTTTCCAGGGTCTAACCCCCCAATTCATCATATCTCCTGCAATGTGTAACGCATCAGATGTGGTATTTTCATATCTAAAAGAGCCTGTATCCGACTGCAGAGACACAAATATATTTTCTGCAATACTCTTATTTATGGGAAAATCTGCCAATTTCATCAACTTATAAATAATCTCGCCGACAGATGAGCTTTGATCATCCACAAAATTCAAATCACCAAACTGAGAGTTATTTCTATGATGGTCAATGTTGATTAAAGGTCTTATTGTAGAGAGTACAGAATGCATCTCCCCCACTCTTTCAATATTTCCACAATCAAGGACTAACAGTGCGTCAAATTCAGATTCCTGATCAATAGTATCTACTACCCTCTCTATGCCGTTTAAATGTGATAAAGAGTCTGGGATAGGGCCGGCATTAAAGGTTATGACCTCCTTTCCATCAAGCATCAGTGTCTCACCCAAGGCCAATGCAGAGCCAATAGCGTCTCCATCAGGATCTTTATGACTGGCCACCAGAAATTTTTCACCGTTTTTTAGCAGGTTTGCAATATCATTTAATACCATTGAAATAATCAGCCAACTTTTTACAGGTTACAACTCTATTTTTTCTCAATAACATTTCCATGTCATCTCTAATTATGGAGGCAGGCATAATGCAGAATATATATCAAATTTTTCGTCTCAATCACTAAAGTGCGCTTTTTCTTCTCAGGGCTAAAGCTTCAAGCTTGAGGCATTTGTTAAAAATAAGGCAGCTTTTTCTAAATTCACACGTCAAATTTATGCTTTGACTGCGCTAAATGACTAATAGAGTGTGGTAATAATTTTGCTCACCCACTTTTGACTGCCGATATCCAAGCAAGCGTTATTATTTTTATGTTAGTTTGGGGTAATTTTGTTTAGAAGACTATCTATCTCCTGTCCGTATTCAAGAGAATTATCATATCTGAAACGAATATCCGGAACGTAACGTAAATGAAGTTTTTCACCGACCTCCTTGCGTATAAACCCTTTTGCACTTTCAAAACCTTCCTGAGCCTCCTTTTTATGGACATCTTGGCCAAAAAGGCTGTAGTAAACAT
>CBFDCD010000223.1:0-2608 GCA_965603225.1 uncultured bacterium | reverse complement strand
TCAGAATTATAAATCCGAAAGGTCACGTTTAATTCCTCTTTCTATCTATGAGCAAGGTTATTTTAAAAGTTAAAAGATTAGAAAATAACAAAAACTTACCATTGCCATCTCACCAGACAAATGATTCATCCGGACTTGATCTTAGAGCTGCAGTTGAGAAGGACATTGTTCTCCATCCGGGAGATATAAAACTCATACCAACAGGCTTATCCATCTCTATTCCCAAAGGCTACGAGGTACAGGTAAGACCCCGAAGCGGCTTAGCATTAAAGCATGGCCTTGGAATCGTAAATTCACCCGGTACAATAGATGCGGATTACAGAGGTGAAATTGGTATAATTGCCATCAATTGGGGAGAGAAACCCTTTACTGTCAAAAGAGGGGACAGAATCGCCCAAATTGTTGTCAATAGAGTTTCTCATGTAGTAGTCGAAGAAGTAGATTGGCTTGATCAGACAGATAGAGGTGAAGGTGGTTTTGGCCACAGTGGCGCTTGAAAAGAAAAAACCGGGCCTGTTAAATAATGCTTTTATACGAGGAAAAGGCGTATCATCTCAATAAATAGTGGTAACTCTTTTTTACCTTAATAACAGTTGCGGGGCAGGAGGGCTTCTCCTCATCTCCGAGGCTCCAGGGCTGGTCTTTTTTAAGTGACTTATATTATGGGGGAGTCCTTGCCCCCTCCCCATTCCCGGTCCTTAATAGTACCATAACTATAGGCTATAAACATAAACTTTTATATGAGGCCTCTATAATTTTTATTAGGGGACCGGTCTGGGGTTCCCCTATATATAAGTCACAAAAAGAAGAAGCCCTTCCACCAGTCGCTTCAGAAAAACCCTCCTACGCCTTTTATTGAGCTGTTAAGGAAAGGCTTTTATTTTTTTATTATTATGGTGAAGCCAAGGTATCGTAATTAAGGGGGATACCACAATATCACAGAAAAGATACTATTGAATAATAGAACTAAGCAGGAGAGAGTATTTGCGTTTCTTTACAAATTTTATTGTTTTGTCTCCAAAAGCTCTTTCACCTTTTCTGATAACGCTGCCATGGAAAATGGTTTCTGGATAAAGGCTTCTGCCCCTGAATCTAAAATTTCCTGGGCCGGACCATCTATGGAATATCCGCTGTAGACAAGCACTTTCAAATCAGGTCTAACTTCCATCAGTATTGGATAGACTTCCTTTCCCCACATATCAGGCAAAACAATATCAAGAATGGCCAGATCAATGTCACCATCATAGGACTTTACGATATTAATGGCCTCATGCCCTGTCTTTGCACCAATAACACGATACCCTAATCTTTCTAACATTGACAAGGTGACATCCATAACCATTTCTTCATCTTCAATAACAAGTATGGTCCCTGTTCCCTTAACCGGTTCGGTCTCTATCTTTTTTGGCGATATCTTTTCCTTATCAATTGCAGGAAGGTAAATGCTAACTTTTGTCCCCTTTCCTAATTCAGAATCTATATAAATCCATCCGTTATGGTTCTTTACTATGCCGTATACCGCGGCCATTCCAAGACCTCGACCCTGAAACTTTGTGGTGAAAAAAGGCTCAAATACCCGGCTTACAGTTTCTTCATCCATACCCTTTCCATCATCCTCTATAGTTAGGCAAATATATGTACCGGACTTTGAGACGTGGGGATTTTTTGAATTATCATCGGGTATTATTTCTTTTCTGCAAGACACGTGAATATGCCCATCTCCCTCAATAGCCTCAGACGAATTTGTAAGGATTGCAGAAAAAACCATCTGCATCTGTGTTTGGTCTGCATCTATATTATAATTGTCATCAAGTAAGTTCATATCTATATGCACGGAAGAGGAGAGATTATGCTTTATCAAAAATATTGTATTTCTCACAAAATCACTCAGCGAGATTATTTCTGTCTGATATTTTCCACCCCTTGCATATGCAAGCAATTGATTCGTCAATTTTATCATCTTTTGAGCAGAATTTTTCATTTGCATTGTGTAAGCAGCTATGTTTTTATCACCATGAAAATCCATTTCAAGGAGGTCGAGGTTTCCCATGATAGTGGCTAATGCATTGTTAAACTGGTGGGCAACACCACCGCTTAAATTTGCTATGGCCTCCATCTTTCTGTTCTCATAGAGTTGGACTTGGAGCCGCTTTTGCTCGGTCATATCAACATTTAGGCAATAAAACTCGGGTTCTTTTCCAGCACTCTCTATCAGTGTATGGGTTAAAACTACAGGTACCTTGGATCCGTCTTTCCGCATTAGAGAAAGGTTTTCAGGCGGTGGCATTTTTCCGGTTTCTACACCGCGGCTTATTGTTTTCCGCATATAATCACGCATCTCATGAGGAATAATAAGTTCAACAATGTTTTTACCAACAGCCTCCTCTTTTTTGTATCCATGGATATTTTCACATGCCCTGTTCCAATAGTGAATTGTCCCGTCAGGTCCATATCCCTGTATGGGAACCGGGGCTTCTTCAAATAGTGTTCGGAAACGTTCCTCGCTATCTGTTAATGCTGTTTCAACCTCTTTTATTTTCTCTTTTGTATCCTTTTTTTCAAGGCAGCGCTTTACTCGAAAAAGCATCACCTCAGGTTCACAGGGTTT
>CBFDCD010000222.1:0-2609 GCA_965603225.1 uncultured bacterium | reverse complement strand
CATTGGGTATTTATTGGTCTTTGCAAAGCTTAAGGAAAGGCTGGGTTTCGAGAGACTCAGGATTGCATACTCAGGCGCCGCCCCCATATCACCTGATGTCCTGCATTTTTTTCAGTCTATAGGGGTTAATCTTGTAGAGGGTTATGGCCAGACAGAGGGGACAGGAGTAACCTGTGTGTCTAAGGCGGACAAGGTTAAATTTGGCACTGTAGGACCACCTCTCCAGGGCACGGAGGTAAAAATTGCAGATGACGGCGAGATACTGGTGAAGTCTCCCAGTGTATTTAAGGGGTATTATAAAGACCCCAAGTCAACCGAGGAAAGCCTAAAGGGTGATTGGCTTTACTCTGGTGATATTGGAGAGTTGGATGAAGACGGATATCTAAAGATTACGGATAGAAAGAAGGATATCATAGTTACCTCAGGGGGTAAAAACATAACGCCGCAATACATTGAAAACAAGCTTAAATTTAGTCCCTATATCAATGACGCCGTAATTATTGGGGATAAGAGAAAGTTTATAAGTTGCCTCATTATGATAGATGAAGACAATGTAGTAAAATATGCCCAGGATAATAAAATTCAATTTTCAACGTATAAGGATTTAACACAAAGTCCGGAGATCATAAGGTTTATCCAGGAAGAAGTTGATAAAGTGAATGATACTATTGCCAGGGTTGAACAGATAAAGAAATTTACCATAATACCCAAGAAGCTGTATGAAGAGGACGGAGAAGTCACTCCTACAATGAAGGTGAAGAGAAAATATGTCAATGAGATCTTTAGTGATTTGATTGAGACAATGTATAAAGGGAGATGAGATTTATAATTTTTATCAGCATGAAAAGAAAGGAAGGGTATCCACGCCGGTTTGTCCGGAAGAATAGTAAGGGTATTAACTTAATAACAATAAAGGGAGGATAAAGATGAGAAGAAAACTTGTTTTTACATTGGCCAGCCTGGTGTTTGTATTGTTAGTCATAATTCCTGTTGCATGGGCGGAAAGAGGTGTAACCGATACGGAGATTCGTATCGGTCAGTGGGGACCGCAGACCGGACCTGCAGCCCTTTGGGGAGCAGTAGCAAGAGGCACCGGCTGTTATTTCGACATGATTAATGCAGAGGGAGGAATACACGGCCGAAAAATTAAATATTTTCTTAGGGATGACGGTTATATGCCTCCGAGAACCAAGGCTATTGCCAAGGAGCTGGTAGAGGATAAAGAAATATTCGCCTTTGCCTCCGGCGTAGGAAGCGCAACAGGCATGGCCGTTAAAAAGTATCTTCATAAAAATAAGGTGCCCTGGGTAGGTCCCGCCGCCGGCTCAACACACTGGGGGTACCCGCCTACTAAGTATCTTTGGGGAACTTATCCATTGTATTGTGATGAGGCCGCAATCCTTATAGATTACGCAGTAAATACGCTGAAAAAAAAGAGAATCGCCTTTTTTTATCAGAATGATGACTATGGTAAAGAGGGACTTGTCGGCGCGCAATTGGCCCTTGAAAAGTATGGAATGAAGCTGGTGGCGGAGGTATCTGCAGAGCCGCTGGATACGGATCTTTCCTCCCATGTGATGAAGCTAAAGGGTGCTAATCCGGATTGTGTGCTGAATTGGGTTCTTCCAAAGCACGGGGCTATTGTGCTTGGCACCGCTGCAAAGATGGGTTTTAAACCGCAATGGATGACTACCAGTACCCTGAGCGATACGCCGATCATGTACAAAATCTCAAAGGGCCTATACAAAGATGTATTTTTTACAACCTTTGCAGAGCTTCCCGGATCTGATTTTCCCTTGATGGAAAAATATAAGAAGGCCCAGGAACAATTTTCACCTAAGGATCGTTGGGGTGTGTTTTTCTACGCAGGAATTTATTTTGTAGAACCCATGGTAGAGGCCTTTAGAAGGTGCGGAAAGGATCTTACTGTAGAAAATTTTGTAAAGGCAATGGACTCCATTAAGGATTTCCAGGGCATAGGACCAAAAAATACTTTTGGCCCGAACAAGAGGCAGGGGACCAGGTCTTCCTTCATCGGTAAATGTGTTGAAGGAGGTAAATCTGTTCGACTGACTGAGTGGATGACATCCGGTATTGATGTTAATGAGGTTATTAAGAGGGCATATAATAGGTAAAAAGTTAGTAATTGCCTGGGTTGCTTAGACTGTCTGCCTGTTTCCCGATATTAATAGGGGAAAACAGGTAGGCAAGAGGATGTTTTTAACGCTCAGGGATCAGATAAGATAAATAATTTTCCTGAAAATATTTTAAGATTTGGAGAATTTAAGCATGAAAAAATTTATTTCTAATAAAATATTTTATTCTGTATTTATTTCCGTTATCGTTACCTTGACATTTGCAGGGTGCGCCCATACGGAAAAGGCATTTAACCCTAAGGTTACAGGCCCTCAAATGATTGTTGAGCCGGATGTTATAACCCTTGGTGTCGCCAAGGTAATGGATACGGAATTTGTATTCCGTGGCAAGGGTTTTCAGCCTGAGGATTCTGTTTTTATTACCATATTAGGGGTAAAAAAAGGGGATAAGGCAGTTGATATTCCGATTTTCGATGGAGATGTTGATACTAAAGGCCATTTTACAATAAAGAC
>CBFDCD010000221.1:0-2720 GCA_965603225.1 uncultured bacterium | reverse complement strand
ATGCAGTATGAGAATAAGTCCAGCCTAAATCAGCCTTGCCTGTACCAACGGCCTTACAGTTAGACAAGCCGCCTCCAGGGGCATTAGACGTACTGATGTCAATATTTTTCTCCACTATGGCCATCATGGCCGCGCCCAGTGGATACCAGGAACCCCCTTGGGGGCCTGAGACCATACGTAAAAACTTTTTCCCTGCATTAGCGTTTGTGCCAATAGCTAACGAGAAGATAAAAATACCTATAACCAATAATAAGATAGTACTTTTTCGCATCTTTCACTCCTTAATTTATAGAATTGACGAACAAAAACGCATATCCCCTACAATATAGTAACTCACCCCCCTCCCTTTTATTTTTCCAGATAAGATAATGCATACTCCTCATTATTCCAATTTTAGTAGGCCTAATAGGCTGCATTGATTATTACCGGTCTATCTGCATCTTTTCCGATGATTTTTTACATTAAGTATAACTCTCTACCAACCAATAAAAGATGTGTAAAGGGAAAAATGATGATTTCTTCATTTTTTATTATCCTGCCGGCAGTTAAGGGTTCTTATCAGGTTCTTTCAAAAATAGCGGTTATCCCCAGCCCGCCACCACCACAAATAGTCTCCAATCCAAATCTGGAACCGCGCCTCTTCATCTCGTGCATCAAGGTTACTAACCTCATAGCCCCGGTTGCGGCGATAGGGTGACCAAGGGAAATGCCGGAACCATTCACATTGATTTTTCTATCATAATCTTCCCTTTTAATCCCCATCATCCTGGCGTCGGCCAGCGCCTGAACGGCAAATGCCTCTTGTATCTCAACAAGGTCAACTTGATCCATGTTGATTCCGGCCTTCTTTAGTGCCTTGCCTGCAGAGTCAGGTACTGCAGGATACGTGAGCGTTGGATCGCTTCCGGCTATAGCGCATGATCTAAAATATGCCATAGGCGTGAGGTTCATTTCTTTGGCCCTTGTCTCGCTCATGAGCACAACTGCAGCTGCACCATCATTTTCAGTAGATGAATTTCCAGCAGTGCATACCCCATCAGGGTACACCGTGGGCAATTGTGCGAGTTTCTCTATCGTCGTATCTTTGCGGGGTGTCTCATCCGTATGGAAAATTAATTCTTCACCTTTTCTTTTTGGAATAGGGATGGGAACAACCTCTTCACTGAATTTGCCGGACTCTATTGCCGCAATAGCCTTCTGATGGCTTTGAAGGGACCAGTTATCTGCCTCCTCTCTTGTGATCTTCTCTTCTTTGGCTGCCTTGTCCGCCCAGGTCATCATGGAGTTTAGCTCGCCAAATCTGTCAGCAGGCTGAGACATTACCCTTGCCCGCTGTATCCTGTCATAAATGGGTATTCCCCACATAGAAAGACTTCCATGTCCTTTTGGCATAAAGCCCCATTTCCCATCCATTCTTCCGCCCAGGCCCCACTTAATATCGCCTGGAACGTAGAGTTCTGCCTGGCTCATGCTGTCCATCCCACCGGCAACAATAATATCGGCATTGTCCGTTTGAATCTTCATGACACCAGAAAAGATGGCATCCAATCCTGAGCAACAGCGGCGGTCAATTGTTACACCAGGAACCTCATTAGGCCATCCGGCCTCAAGAAGGGCCATACGCGCGCCATTTGCACACTCACCATTCTGGTAGGCCTGCCCCATGATCACGTCATCTACCAAAGAAGGTTCAATCCCGGCCCTTTTAACAGCTTTATTCAAAACAAGACTTGTAAATTTGTACACCGGAATGTCCTTTAAAGAACCGCCGTATCTCCCAATAGGTGTCCTTACACCGCTTACAATAACAACTTTTTTCAATGTTCAGCTCCTTTCTGTTATTATTACGCTTTCCTGGTACCATCCTCATTATACTCATACCATCCCTTTCCTGTCTTGCGGCCAAGATGCGCGGCCTTCACCTTTCTTCTCAACAGTTGCGGGGGATAGAAACGCTGGTCCTTTGTTTCTTCATAACAGGCCATCAAGGCCCCATAGGTTACATCCAGACCTACCATATCCCCGGTCTCAAATGGGCCCATTCTCCGTCCAAATGCCAGTTTCATTCCCTTATCAATATCCTCCACGGTTCCTATCCCTTGTTCTACAAGATGGATAGCCTCAATGGTAGAAGGAAAATTGATTCTGTTAAGAAGAAAACCGGCCACATCGCTTTCAACCCTGATAGGCTCCTTACCGATACTTTTCACAAACTCAACACCAGAGAGGATTGTTTCTTCTGTTGTGCTTATTCCCCTGATTACCTCTGCCACGGGCATCATAGGCACTGGAGAAAAAAAGTGAATCCCTAACACCTTCTCTGGTCTTTTGGTTATTGATGCAAGCTCGGTGATTGGGATAGCCGAGGTATTGCTGGCAATAATAGCATTCGGCTGACAAAAACCATCGAGCTTTTTGAATATTGCCTGTTTAAGTTCCATTTTTTCAAAGACAACTTCAATGGCCAGGTCCACATCAGCAGCCTTTGAAAAATCATCAGTTGCGGATATACGATTCAAAACAGTATCTTTATCCTCTGTTATTTTCCCTTTTTCAAAGAACTTGGACACAGACCAGGCAATATTATCAAGCCCTTTTTTTATTGCCTCCTGACTAATGTCATTTAGAATTACATTTATACCAGACTGGGCGCATACCTGGGCAATGCCACTTCCCATCAAGCCTGCGCCGGTAATAAAAACACTTTTAATAGCCATAGC
>CBFDCD010000220.1:0-2737 GCA_965603225.1 uncultured bacterium | reverse complement strand
GTTCCAATAAAAGTCATTTATAAAGAAAATGTAGTTGGTGAATATATTGCGGATATACTCGTTGAAGGCAAGATAATAATTGAACTCAAGACAGTGAAAATTATTGATAAAATACATGAAGCGCAACTATTGAACTATTTAAAAGCCACAGGTATACGAGTTGGTATTTTGGTCAATTTTAAGCATCCAAAGGCTGAAATCAAAAGGATGGTTTTAGATTTACCCGAAGGGCACCAAATGTAATGTCTGGCCAGGTCGGACGGGCATTAAGTCTGCGTGTGTCTGCGGTTAAAATTTTTTAAAAGCGAAAAAGAAGGAGGAAACAATGGAATTTGAATGTATAATGTATGAGAAAGAGGAAGGGGTTGCAACGATAAAACTTAATAGGCCCCAGGTTTTAAATGCAATGAACAAGCAACTATGGCTTGATTTTCAGGTTGCCTTGGAAGACGTGCAGAATGACCCTGAAATAAAGGCCTTGATAATTACGGGAGAGGGGAGGGCGTTTTCTACGGGGGCGGATTTAAAGGACTCAAAGGAAAGAAGCATAGAAGACTATCGTGATTACCTCGTTGAGCTCCAGGAAACCTCCAGAAAAATTATCCGTTTTGAAAAACCTATAATAGCGGCAATTAATGGCTATGCATTAGGATCAGGGTATGAATTGGCCCTTGCATGCGATATACGGTTAGCCGCTGAGGAGGCAAAAATCGGCTCTCCAGAGGCAAAGGTGACATCCTCGGTTACAGGAGGGGCAATGAGACTGGTCCAGGATCTCATAGGACCTGGAAAGGCCAAGGAACTTTTGTTCACCTCTGAATACATTGACGGTAAAGAGGCTGAGAGGATAGGCCTGGTAAATAAGGCCGTGCCTGCGGATCAGCTCATGGAAAAGGCAAAGGAGATGGCAAAGAAGATTGCAGAAAATTCATCATTCTCCATTAAGATGATTAAGAAAGGGCTTAATATGGCAAGGGGAGAGGTGAGCCTCGAGGCATTAATGGATTTTGAGGTCGAGGCCTGCCTTGCCTGCGTGTTCACAAAGGAAAGACAGGGTTCCCTGAAGGAATTTGAGGGGAGGAAGAGGTAAGATTAAACATACACAAGTTCATAGGTTGAGGGTTCAGGGTTGAACGAATATTGAGCCTTTATAAATGATAGGCCTTTTGAGGAAAATAATAATTGACTTTTAAATGTTAATTTTTTATGTTTTGGCCGTTTATAATCTTTTATAACCTAAAACCCGAAAGGAGAATATGGTATGAAAAAGCTCTTTATTTTTCTATGTGCAGGAGGGATCATTTTTTCTTTAACGTCACCCATTATTGCTGGAGGTATAGATAACAAACAAAACCTCAGTGCAGAATATGTTAGGACCCTCAATAGAAGTGCTGCAACCGATTCAGCAGATGCCGTGGTTTATAACCCAGCCGGGGTAGTGAAAATGGAGGATGGATTTTTCTTGAACCTATCCGGCCAGTATGCCCTTAAGGAATACTCTAATACTATTGGAGGTGTAGAGTATGAGACTGATGTTCCTTCTATAGTGCCTGGTCTTTTCGGTCTTTATAAAAAGGACAGATGGGCCGCCTTTGCAGCCTTTACCATACCATGTGGTGGTGGGAAGGTTAGATACGAGAGTGGAAATGCGACCACCTATGCGCTGGGCCAGGGGTTTATTGGAGGCGCCAATGCTCAACTGGCCTTAGGTGGGTATCCTCCATTGTACAATACTATTCTCAGCCAGAGTCTTGAGTGTGAAAGCATTTACTACGGATTAACCCTGGGGGGCGCTTACGCCATAAATGATATGATATCAGTATCATTAGGGTTGCGATATATAGACGCGCAAAAAGAGGCAGCAGGCTCGGTTGCAATAGCTGCCTCTTCTGGACAAGTGCCTGATCAGTTCGCAGGAATAGACTATGAGGAGACAGCGGATGGTTTTGGCGGCATTATAGGCATAAATATTTCCCCTACAGAAGACTTTAATATAGGGCTCAGGTATGAGACTAAAACGAGCCTTGATTTTGAAACCGACGTAAACAGGGATGATTTAGGCATTTTTATCGATGGTTCAAAAGCACGGAGAGATCTTCCTGCCCTGCTTAGTCTCGGCGCTGCCTATAATATTTTACCGAACCTCAAGCTTGAGGCAAGCTACGTATACTATTTCAATGAAGATGCGGACTGGAATGGTGATGAGGATAATGTCGATAATGGATATGATATCGGCATTGCCCTTGAATACGGTTTTACCCCAACATTCAAGGGTAGTATTGGATATTTATATACAGACGTTGGTATAGAGGCTGATTACATGTTACCTGAGTGCCCAGAGTTAGATGCAAATACGATTGCCGCTGGTTTTGCCTATAATGTTCATCCTGGCTTTGATTTGAATCTTGGCGTGCTAAAAACTTTTTACAAGGATGAAACAACAACAACTGGTATAGAATTCAAGAAAGATGTTATGATCATATCATTCGGCATTCAGTACAAGTTTATGTAACGTATCACCGTTCGCAATTCCTTTTTTCTCTTTCCAGAGAGAGGGGTAGGATTGAATTTTTCAATAATGGAATTTACCATGCGAGCAAGAAAGACTTGAGCATAGATACCTTGTGTGATTTTTGAGTGAAGTCCATTAATCGAACCACATAACAAGGCCGGACCCTTTTTTTATATTAATTATCCTTGCCTTCTGTGCAGCCAGATAAAGGGTCTGGCCATACCC
>CBFDCD010000219.1:0-2740 GCA_965603225.1 uncultured bacterium | reverse complement strand
CGTATATAAAATAAGAGGAAAGGGCATTGGCAATTTTTGCAATTTGCCGGGGATCTTCTCCTGAAAAAAAGATTTCGAACGAATTGGTCTCATGTCTTCTTGCCTTTGAAACCTTTACTGCTATCCTTCTTCGAAGGTTTTGAATTTTATCTTCCATGAACATATTTTTTCCAGAATCCTTATAAAGATTGAAATTTTTGATGATTTTTTCCAGGTTGGTCCAGCTTGTTATCTGCTGCGTTATTGTACGGATTCTGTCTTCAAGGTCGCTTGATATGATTTGACGAATATATTCGGATGGCACCTTCTGTCGCTGAATCAGTATAAGTGTGCTTGTCTTGTAGACTTTAGGGAGTTTAAGGTTAAGGACAGTGCCCACCAAGATTGACAGCAGTAAAGGAATGATAATCCACCAAATCCTGCGGATGGCAATCTCTCTATATTTTTCTATCTCAGATGTTTCTATGGCTCACTCCGAATAAAACGGATATATATGTTAAATAATCAGGGGCAAAGATGCAAAGACGCATAGGCACAGAGCCTAAGGGATTATATGCCGCTTGAAAGATATCTATACGTTTTCATTTTTCTTTGCGCCTCTGTGCCTTTATTACTCTTTACCTCAGCAGTTACTGTTACCATCTGTAAAGTCTTTTTGCTGTCAGGAAAAGCATTATGCGGTTGTCGGTAAAATCCTCAATGTCAAAATCATCATCCCGTTGTGCGTATTTATAATCAAGTGAAAGGGAAAACCACCGGAGAAAGGATACATTGATCCCGCAATTACCCCGCACTGTGTGCCACCTTCTGTCATCTGTATCTTTGTTTTGCCTGAGGGAGGCGTTTGCATAAGCCCTTACATTTTTCATAAGGCGGTAATCAAGCCTTGTGTCAGCACTCCAAAAACGGATAAAACCCCTTCTCTCTGCCTCCAGATAGGATTCATCCCATCCTCCCGTGCTGGCGATGCTGAAGCTTCCCCGATTAAAATTATTCATTAATGATACAGTATAGGTATACCCTAACTCATCGTCACTTTCTTCATTAACTTTATCAAAAATTCCACCTCCTACTATAAATGACATATCCTCGGTAATATAATATCCAAACCCAAGGGCCCCTTCATGCACTGCATAGTCCTCTGTGATGCCGTCAAAGGTTCGGTCGGTAAAATGATAGCTCATTGACCCCCATCTATGAGGCCTGATAAAATATGTATATGTGATGCCTGCCGAGTTTCCGCTATAATCGTCTCCTGGAGTTAGAGTATCATCCCTGGAAAAGGCCGCATCAGTGAAATCATAGCGCAATTCAATGCTGTTTTTTACATTAAACCAGTAGGCCATACCAACAGATGGATTTTGTATTTCACCATCATCTAATGATGTATCTTCATTCTCTAATAGACTATGCGTATAACCAAGCGATAGAGTATTCTTTGACCCAAACCGGTAATCGAGGTTGGCGCTGCCAATATTACGCCTGTAAGTGTTTCTTGTCCTTCTGATTCCCTCAATATCCTCTGTTTCCTCTAATGGCTCTTCGGACCGGATGTATGTATCAGAGAGGCTAAATCCAAAATATTTTGTTATATTTTGGTTGAAGGAGAGGGCACCTGCATGCCTGACTGTGTTGTTTTCATTGTATTCATTGTACCACACCCAGGTAGGGGAATAGTCGAGGATCAGGGAGGTGTTTAATGAGGAGATCTTCAGGTTCAGGCCAGGCGATGTAGTAATCATATAGTCTGACTTCTCATCTATATTATCCAGATAAATATTATCATCAAACTCCTGCCCCAAGGATATTCGGGGGGTAACTTCTGTACGGTATTCTGCAAGAGCGCTAAAGGTTGAGAAGAGAGAAGATAAAAAAATGGAGATTATAATAGCGTGCTTAAAGATTTTCATCATCGCGTGCCCTTATGTTTAATTGTAAGCGTTTATGGAACGATGAAATTAGAAAATAGTCCCGCAGGGCGGGATTGGAAATTTAGCCTTCATTCTTTTGTACTGTTGATGAACGCATTCAATCTTGGGTCAAGTTTTTCAACTAGTGCCTAACGATGCAGATGGGTCGGCTAAAGGTCCCGCCAAAGACGAGATTTGGACCCCTTCAGCCTTCAGTCTAAACCCCTTCAGCCTGACTACGTGAGTAGTCACACATATGTTTCCTTTTTAACCCTCTGTCTGCTTAATCGTGGCAGGGTCTTCTGTCCAACCTATTCCCTTTTCCTTTGGCTGGCCGTATGCCTCAGGGTGTAGGTAATATCCCTGGTCCTCGGGCAATTTTTCCTCCTCTATCTTTATGGGATGGGTCCTGGCGTATGGATCCTGTCGTATACCGGTTACCTGCCAGGATACCTTTATCCCAGGGCTCCCCCCTGCTATCTTAAACTGATTTTCCATGATCTCTTCTGCAATATAGAGGTTTGGTCCCGGCGCCCCTATGGGGGTTAACTGATAGCGAAAGCCCCTGTTAAGCGATTCAAACCATTCAGGCAGTGTCACCCATCCCTCTCCGTTTTCATTTAGAACTGTATTTCCGTTGTATACGTTCATCATTTCAGGTGATTCAACGAATGAGTGAGAGAGGTATTTGTTTTCGGGGTCCAGGGGGTGGTCTATCTTGAAAGCCCCATTGCCCTTAGTCAACTGACCTGTTATAAGAACATTGCCATTAAAATATCCGGCGTAGGCATTTGGGTTAAGGCTTTGGCCATATACCCCATAGCTGGAGC
>CBFDCD010000218.1:0-2778 GCA_965603225.1 uncultured bacterium | reverse complement strand
CGGCCTACTATCTCACCATTCTCTATCTTGTATCCCAGGAGGATGTTGACAGAAAATTCACCGCTCACAGGGTTACCCTGACCTAAGCCCAACACGCTGTGAACAAGTAGACCTTCTTTGATATTTTTGACCATCTCCCTGAAAGGGGCAGCACCTTCTTTGATAACAAGGTTTGTGGCGTTACACCCAACTCCATTGCCGGTTGTTTTCTTTCCTGCCCTCCCTGCTGTATCAAGATCGTATAAGAAATTTGTTAAAATACCGTCTTCAATTATGGGAGTGACTTGATGGGGCACACCTTCTCCATCGTAGATGCTGCTTCCCTCTGCATAATCAATAAGGGGATTATCAGTGATAGAGAATCTCTCGTCTGCAATTTTTTTCCCCATTTTATCGGAAATAGGAGAAGATCCAAGGAACACATTTTTTCCATCAAACCCTAAGCTCAGGGCTAAAAGGAGCACATTCAGGCCTTCAGGCGTAAAGATAACAGGCATTTCACCTGATTTAACAGGGGCAATAACCTCCGCCATTGTAAATAGATCAATGGTCTTATCGGCGATCTCTCTATGATCAACCTCCAGCTTTTTCCATGCCATAGAATGTCCGGCCCACAGGATGTCGGTCCCCCTTATCCATTGACCATCAACCCAAACACTATAGTTTGTGGCTTCAGAGCTATACTCGGCACCGGCAGAATTGGCAAACTGAAAATTATTAACATTTTTGCTTGCTCCTGCGTTGAGAAGTATATCCCGGTTATATTTTTTTACCAGTTCAATCATCTCTTGGCCAAGGCCTACCATTGTGTTTGTGCTTATAGACTCTACTCCAGGGTCAAAGACCTTAACATCCTTTCCTCTTTTGAACCCTGGAAACTCAAAATGGGATGGACTTCCAAACTCCGCAGCCTCGAGGGCCCGTTTTACAATTCCATCTATATCCTCGATATCCGTAGTATGGGAAGAGCCGATCTTTCCATCTACAATAACCTTCAGACTCATCCCTGTACTCTGTGAGGATTTAACGGATTTTAATCGGTCATTTTCAAAAGAAATGCTTGTGGACTCACTTTTTCCTAAGGACGCCTGTGCTCCCCGCGCCTTTTTCATAGCCTTGTCTATCAGTTGATTTACAATCATTATTGTCTGCCTCCTACTACTACATTTTGAATACGCACATAAGGGCCTCCAAACCCTACAGGTAAGGGGGACTGCCCGTCTTTACCGCAACCTCCACCGGCAGGAGGGTATTCTACGGTATCTCCCACCATATCAATATTCATCAAGGTCTCGAATACGTTTCCAGTTAGAACCACATCTCTAACCAGTTCCGCTATTTTGCCGTTTCGTATCATGTAGCCGTAAGCAGCGCTAAATGTAAACATTTCCATGGATGTTTGGCCTCCAACCATGTCTACAGCGTATAATCCGAGTTTTATATCCCTTAACATATCCTCAAATTTTGCCTTGCCTTTATCAATGTAGGTATTTGTCATGCGCACAATCGGTTGGTACTGGTAATCAATGGCCCTGGCGTTACCAGTGGGTTGCTCACCCATTTTAGCCGCAGTTTCGCGGGAATGCAATCTTCCTGTTAAAATACCATTTTTAATCAGGTAATTCTTTTTGGTTTTAACCCCTTCATCATCATATTTGTGTGTTCCTCTAAGGCCGGGCATCGTTCCGTCATCAATAATATTTAAAATATCAGGACCCATTCGTTTTCCCAGCACCATCAGTTCTTTCATGCGATTATTTTCATATACAAAGTCTGATTCACTAAGATGTCCAAATGCTTCATGGGCAAAGACCCCTGCAAGTTTGGGGTTTATTACAACAGCATACTTACCACCATTAACCGGTGGCGCGGAAAGCAATTCCACAGCACGTCTGGCAGCCCCTTCAGCCTTTTCCTGCAAGCCTTCAACGATTTGAAATCCCGACCCTCCAGCTACGCTCTCAAATCCTCTCTGAACATTATTTCCTTCTCTGGCAGTGGCTAAAAGGCTAACGCTGGCGTCAGGCCGCTCATCTTCAATATATGTACCCTCGGAGTTACCATAATAGATTTTTTGAAAACTGTCATTATAGCCAATGGCTGATGTTTCAATCTTTTCACTGTATGACAAAATAATTTTGTTGTATTCTTCGATCACGGATTTTTTTTCTGACAGGGAGATATCCCTGAAATCTTTACCAAAAGAAGCCTTTATCTCATCAACAACTGTTTCTGTTTCAGCGAATTTACTCTGTTCTTTTCCAACTAATTGAGCAGACCTGCAGGCCTCCCTCACCCGTTTTTCAAGATCGTTGAGGTCATTGAAAATAGCATATCCCCATCCTCCCTTGTAAAGAGTCCTTACTATCCCGCCAACTGTCTTAGATGATCCAATATTATCTAAATCTTCGCCTCGGAAGTTGACCCAGGAGGATATAACAGTTTCAATTCTTATCTCTGTATATTCTGCTTCACTCTCTCGCAAGGCCTGCTCAATGCGTTCTCTCATGGTAAATACCCCTATAAAATAATTGGTGATTATATACAAATAAAATTAATTTACTTGACATAAGTAATCAAAATTTAACATATTTGGTATCAATCCACAGCGCTCGGCAGATAGAAGACAGGAAAAGGCTATAGTATTTTATATTATAAAAAATAGCCCCTTGGGGCCTCATACACGCTGAACCTGATAGCAAACAGTCGCTTTATCTGGCATCTGTCTTGCATCAGGGACACCTGACCTGCTGAGCTCTGTGAACTGATGTTATAGTT
>CBFDCD010000217.1:0-2827 GCA_965603225.1 uncultured bacterium | reverse complement strand
AATCCCAAAACGGGCAGCATGAGTGAGTAAAAGGACTTTTTACGGGACCATCAAGTATTGCAGAAGGTATCATGAATTCACATACATCTGTGTGTTCAATCAATAGCCAAAAACTAACAGCCTTCAAAGCACAGGCAGGAAGCCTAAATAGTTAAGTGTAGCTTTAGACATTAGTCAGCGATTTATAATCAGAAAATCAAACGGTTGAAAAGGAGTCTTACCGGATGGACGATTCATTGCATAGATTTCTCGAATTTGTACGATCACTACCCCTTTCGAAAAAAATAAGCGCGGCCTTTACGCTTGCCCTCTTAGTGGCCGGACTAACTGTTATGTTTGTATGGACAAATCAGGTAGATTACCAGGTTCTTTTTCACAACCTTTCCCCTGATGATGCAGGTGCAATTATTTCTGAACTCAAGGAAAAAAATATTCCTTATAAGATTGAGGGTAACGGCAGTACAGTCCTGGTAGAAAAAGGGCGTATATATGATTTACGCCTTGTCCTGGCAAGCAAAAACCTGCCAAATGGCGGCAACGTAGGGTTCGAGATATTTGATAAAACAGGTTTTGGCACCACAAAGTTTGTCCAGGAGCTTAACTATAGGAGGGCACTCCAGGGGGAGCTGGCAAGGACGATAAACCAGTTCAAAGAGGTGAAAAACTCCAGGGTGTTTATTGTACTCCCAAAAGAGTCGCTCTTTATAGAAGAATCAAAGCCTGCATCCGCATCCATTCAACTGGACCTGAAAACGAACCTTGCCCCTAAAAAACTCTCTTCCATTGTTCATCTCGTGGCAAGCGCCGTAGAGGGCCTTGAACCTGGGGCCGTAACAGTAGTAGATACAAAGGGAAGGATACTGTTTAAGGGTGGAAATGCAGATTATGCAAGCAGCTTTCTAAGCAGCACCCAACTGGAATATAAAAGTGCTTTGGAAAACGAGATAAGAAAAAATGTTCAAAGCATGCTCGAGGGAATAGTAGGCGCAGGCAAGGCTTTAGTCAGGGTGATTGCAGAAATTGATTTTAATAAAACCACCCTTAGTGAGGAGGAATATGACCCAGCATCTGCAGTAGTCAGAAGCCAGAGAAATGTCGTAGAATCTTCCCAGAAAAATGGTGGCAGTGCCCAGACAGTAACTAACAACAGGAAAGGGATTATATCCCCCCAGGGCAGCTCCCAGAATATAAACAGCAAAGAAGATACTACTACAAATTATGAGATCAATAAAATAACCAAATCAACCTTGCAGCCAGCAGGTAAAATCAAGCGTCTTTCCGTGGCTGCAGTAATTGATCAAATGTACAGATTAGATAAGTTAGAAGATGGAACCGTCAAGAAAAATCATATTCCATGGAACGATGATGCGTTAAAAAAATTTACTGAGATAGTTAAAAATGCAATGGGGTATAGTGAGGACAGAGAGGATCAGGTGTCATTGAGTTCCATGCCGTTTTTTAGTGAAGTGTCTGCTGCACCAATGACCGAAGGAGATAAAAAAGGGTTTGATATCCTGGAGATTATTAGTGGCTATAAGAAATTGATAGTAAACCTCCTCTTAGTAATACTTATATTTTTATTTGTTATAAGGCCACTGCTAAAAAGCATGCGGGCAGCGCCTGAAAAAGCCGTCTTGGCAGGCGCTGAACTGCCTGGGATTGGGATTGATGGTGAGGCATTTCCACAAATTTCTGAGCCTAAAAGGATAGGTGAAAGACAAAAGGCCATTGAGCTAAGCAAAAACAATCCGGATAAGGCCGAACAAATATTAAAAGAATGGATAGGCGAGCCTGAATAATGGCAAAAAATGAATTAACATTAAAGGATGTAAAGGGTGCGCAGAAGGCGGCTATTTTTCTTCTGTCCATGGGTGAAACTTACACTGCAAATGTTTTTAAGACATTAGATGAAATAAGCATAAAAAAGATCGGAAGGTATATGTCTAAAATTACATATATCAGCTCTGATGTATTAAATTCAGTAATGCAGGAGTTTATAAAAAGTTTTGAAGATGATTCAAACCTGGCCGTGTCCGGAAAATCTTTTCTTGAAGACATAATATCAAAGACCCTGGACGAAGATACAGCAAGGGATATATTTTTGGCTATAGGGAGTCAGGGAAAAGAGGAACCATTTAGTGATTTCAAATATATACCAGCGGAAGACCTTATCAATCTTATAAAGGGCGAGCACCCTCAGACAATAGCCTTGATTCTCTCTCAAATCCCAAGGGATAAAGCCGCTGAAATAATGAGCATTCTGCCCGAAAAAATAAAGCCTGATGTTGCTTTTCGTGTACTGAATATCGGAGACGTTCAGGAAGAGATGATAAGGGAACTCGATGATACACTCAAATCCGAACTATTTGCCATGGGAATGTCCAAAAAAAAGGGAGATACAAATAAACTTGACGGTGTCGAGGTACTGGCCAATATTTTGAATGAGGTGGATAAAACAACAGAGGAACTTGTATTATCAAGTATAGAAGAAAATGACCCTGATTTAGTGGAAAAGATAAAGCAGAAGATGTTTGTTTTTGAAGATCTTGTAAATGTTGATGATAAGAGCTTCAGGGATATCTTAAAGAACGTGGATAACCAGGGTCTGGTAAAGGCCTTAAAAACAGCCACAGATACAATGAAACAAAAGGTGTTCAAGAATCTGTCAGAGGGCGCTTCAATAATGCTCAAGGAGGATATGGAGTTTGTAGGCCCTGTGAGGCTCAAGGAGGTTGAAGATGCCCAGCAGGATATTATTAAAAACGCAAAAAGACTGGAGGAAGAGGGAAAGATAGATAAGGAGATGAAGGGGCGAGAAGTAGTATTT
>CBFDCD010000216.1:0-2831 GCA_965603225.1 uncultured bacterium | reverse complement strand
CTGACATGGCAGCGGCACGGATAAGTATATACCTTTCACCGGAGATTTCCAGGATCCCCTTGTCTGGATTCTCCAGTCTATTTTTAAAGTATTTCCTGACATATTCCTGGGCCTTGACAAAAATATGCTTAAATTTTTCATCAACCTTGACACTCTCAACAGTTCTTTTTTTATGGTCCTGTTCTGCAACCATTCATCTTCCCCTTGTTTTCTATAATGTATCCAATGTTAGGTATCCTTTGTGTATCGGTTTACATTTTTTCTAAAAAGCATGTATTTTTTGCCTAATTCAGGATGCCGAAACTTGAAAATAGAAATCAGAAATCAGATAATGCATTTACATGCTTCCGTTTTTCCCAATTTCAGGTTTCGAGTTTCACCGCCAAGATAAAAAAATCGTTAACGTGTAGACTGCTTTTTATTAGTCATAAAGGATGACCATGTCTTTTTGTTCAAGATGAACAATTAATATATGTCCTAAAAAATCTACAAATCTCCGCCTTTAATCCTGTTTCTACCGCTGTTTTTTGCCTGATACAGGTAGTGGTCAACCCTGTTTATCATAATCTCTGATGAAATTTTATTGCCCTGGTTTCTATTATTCCAGCCTGTCACACCAAAACTTGCCGTAATGTTTATTTTTCCATCCTGGGTTTTAAATGCCTTTTTTGCAATTTCATTACGAAGTCTCTCAGCCACAGACATAGCCCTTTGAATATCCGTCTCTGGTAGCACAATTAGGAATTCTTCGCCCCCGTATCGAGCCACCCAGTCAACATCGTTCCGAATAGACCCCATTAAGCAACGGGCAAATTTCATTAGCACATCATCGCCTGATTGATGACCATAGACATCATTAACCTTTTTAAAATAATCGATATCGCATAATATTACAGATAGGTCATGTCCATATCTTTTCGCCCTTTCGATCTCCTGAGTCAAATTATCATTCAGGAAGCCACGATTATAAATACCGGTTAAAGAGTCGGTTATGGATAAAATTTTTATTTCTTCATTGGCCTTTTTTAGAGATTTTTCAAGCTCTAAAATGCGCCTGCCCGTATTAATTCTGGACATTAATTCACCGGCATTAAATGGCTTTGTCAGATAGTCATCTGCTCCGGCCTCCAGCCCTTCAATAATATCGTCCTTCGAATCCTTAGCCGTCAGTAAGACAATATAAACATATCCCTGGGTACTATTTTCTCTAATAGCCTTGCATAATTCAATGCCGTTCATTCTCGGCATCATCCAGTCAGTTATTATAATAGGGAAAAAATCCCTTTGAAATATTTCTAATGCCTCATGACCGTCCTGTGCAGATACTACATCGTGTCCGGCCTTAATAAGATTTTTTTCAAGAAGCCTTCTTGATACAGGATTGTCTTCCGCTATGAGTACGTTGAATGAATTTTTCATCATTAGAACCAATCTCTAAATTGTAGGTACATGGTATACTTTATTAATCAGGAGCTTTTGGGGTTTTCAGTCGGATAAAATCTCTCTGATTTTTTGAGAAAGCTGGCCCACATTGAATGGTTTTTGTATAAAGCCATTGCAACCTTTATTCAGTATTTGAGTTGCCAGGCCATCTATGCTGTATCCGCTGGAAAGCAGAACCCTTACCCCAGAGTTTATCCCCTTTAACTTATCATATGTCTCTCCGCCTCCTAAATCCGGCATAATCATATCCAGTATCACCATATCAATCTTGTCTTTGTTTTTTCTGTATAAACTTACGGCTTTTCCGCCTCCTTTAGCCTTTAATACCTTATAACCCAATTCTTTAAGCATCTCCTCTCCAACGTCTAAAATAACATCTTCATCATCTACGAGGAGAATAGTTTCATGGCCTCGATGAATATCATCTTCCTTGACGGCTGATAAATCCTTACTCGGTTCCGATCCCGAGACTGGAAGATAAATGCTAAATGCTGCCCCTTGGCCCTTCACACTGCATACATTTATAAACCCTTTATGGTTTTTTACAATCCCATATACAGAGGCCAGGCCTAACCCTGTACCCCTTTCCAAGGTCTTGGTTGTAAAGAATGGCTCAAATATTCTCTTTTGTGTCTCCTTATCCATGCCTATGCCTGTATCAGAGACAGATATCATAACATACTTGCCGGGTTTTACCTGGTAAGGCCTAATAAAGGTTTCATCAAGTATGATATTTTCTGTTTGGGTATAGATATCCCCGCCACCTGGCATGGCTTGCCACGAGTTTAAATACAGGTTTAAAAGCACCTGTCGAATTTGCCCCTGGTCTACTTCAACATTCCAAAGATTTTTCTCAAATTTTTCTCTAATAGTAATCTCCTTCCTGGCACGGGAAAACATACGATTTTGTTCTTGTATGAGTCTATTTAGGTCTGTTGGTTTGACTTGATATTTACCGCCCCTTGCAAAACCTAAAAGTTGTCCGGTCAGGTCTGCCCCGCTTTGTACATATTGTTCAATGTTTTTTAGTTTTTCATAGTTAGGATTGATGGGCTCAGTGCCCATAAGCATTAAGGATGTGTTTCCCTGGATGCCCATAAGCAGATTATTAAAATCATGGGCGATGCCTCCTGCCAGGGTGCCTATGGATTCCATCTTCTGGGCCTGTTGAAGCTGTAGCTCAAGACGTTTTTTTTCAGTAACGTCTAAAATGGATGCCACGCTCCTTTTTGTTCCAGGGACAATGGCAATGGAAAGAAAGATGTCTTTTGCCTTGCCCTGCCTGTCAGTAAAGGTAAACTCATATTCTGTTGAAACGGAATCTATGTCATTTCTATTTAAACTATGATATTTTTGATAGTGTTGATAATCCTAAATATATAGTAGTT
>CBFDCD010000215.1:0-2879 GCA_965603225.1 uncultured bacterium | reverse complement strand
TATTACACCCTCCCCTTAATCCCCTCCCATCAAGGGAGGGGAAAGAAAGAGAGAAACTCCAATCAAGGGAGGGGAAAGAATAAGAAAGATTCCTATGAAGGGAGGGGAATTTACTCACTTGAAATGAGAAAGAAGTCTTTTTAGTTATTGACAGGCCTGTCTTCATTTTCGTAATTAATAACTATAGTTAAACCCAGGCTTAGATGAAGAGTAACATGTATCTAAACAGAGGGAAATGTATGCTTGTTGATATCCAAGGTCAGATTGAGAGAATTACCTATGAAAACGAGGAAAACGGGTACACCATTGCCAGGGTTAAGGTGCATGGAAGACGTGACCTTATTACCGTTGTGGGAAATCTCATGGCTCCAACACCTGGTGAAGTTATAAAGATGAATGGAGAGTGGACCAATCACCCAAAGTATGGTGAGCAGTTTAAGGTAGTTAGATACAAATCCATGGTACCGGCCAGTGTTTATGGGATTGAAAAATATCTGGGATCCGGCCTTATTAAAGGCATTGGCCCTGTTATGGCTAAACGGATTGTAAAGAAATTCGGCAAAAAGACATTAGATGTAATTGAAGATGAAATTGAGGAATTAATATGTGTTGATGGCATTGGGAAAAAGAGAATAGGGATGATTAAACAAGCATGGGAGGAGCAGAAAGAGATCCGTGAGGTAATGATTTTTTTGCAAGCCCATGGGGTGAGCTCAGGTTATGCCACTAAGATATTTAAACAGTATGGGCATAGGTCTATCCATGTGGTAAAGGAAAATCCCTACCGTCTGGCGACTGATATATTTGGGATAGGGTTTTTAACGGCGGATAAGATTGCAGAAAAACTGGGTTTTTCCAAAGATTCTGAATTAAGGGCTGAGGCAGGAACACTTTATGTCCTTCACCAGCTTGCAGATGAGGGTCATGTCTATTATCCTTATAGTTTGCTTATAAACACTTGCCAGGAGGTGCTCAAGGTAGATAGCGAGATTATTGTTAATGCGCTCGAATCCGTTAATAAAAGCAAAATGGTTGTCTTTGAGGACTTGAGCCAGGAGGGTGACGGCAAAGTTGATAAAAGGGCAGTTTATCTGGCAAAGTATCATCTTTCCGAGAAAGGAATTGTTTCTCGCATGAAAACACTTATAGAGACACCCGTATTAGTCAGGAAAATAGATGTAGACAAGGCCATAGACTGGGTGCAAGAGCAGCTCGAAATAAACCTGGCAAAAAAACAGGAAGAGGCTATTAGGTGTGCCGTTGAGAATAAGGTAATCGTAATAACAGGGGGACCTGGAACTGGAAAAACTACAATAATCAGCGCTATTCTAAAAATATTCTCAAAACTCAACATAAATATTTTACTGGCAGCTCCTACAGGAAGGGCTGCAAAGAGAATGAGCGAGGTATCCACTTATGATGCCAAAACCATCCACAGGATGTTAGAGTACAGTATCCGGAAGGGGGGTTTTCAGAAAAATGAAGAAAGTCCTTTAAAATGTGACCTTCTTATTATTGATGAGACTTCGATGATTGACACAATTCTTATGCACCATCTGCTAAAGGCCATACCGCCTGAGGCTATCTTTATTCTTGTGGGAGATGTAAATCAACTTCCCTCTGTTGGGGCTGGCAGCGTGCTCAAAGATATCATTGCATCCGGCTCCGTAAACTTAGTAGAGCTGAACGAAATATTTCGCCAGGCAAAGGAAAGCCTCATTATAGTCAATGCCCATAAAATTAACAAGGGCACCTTCCCATCATTCAAGTCCTCGGGGACATAT
Organism: uncultured bacterium; assembly: GCA_965603225.1. Taxonomy (GTDB): domain Bacteria; phylum Desulfobacterota; class DSM-4660; order Desulfatiglandales; family B25-G16; genus M55B121. The sequence continues at coordinate 1,095 of CBFDCD010000215.1, read as the reverse complement.
AATGATTTTTATTTTATAGAGCAGGAAAACCCGGAAGATGTGCTGAAGATAATCGTTGAGCTGGCAACAGAGCGGATACCAAGGCGTTTTAGCTTGGATCCCCTGAATGATATTCAAGTGCTCACACCAATGCATAAAGGTGTAGTAGGTTCATCAAATCTGAATATAGAACTTCAAAATGCCTTCAACCCCGGCGAAAACGGGGTAATTCGAGGTAACAGGAAATTTCGTACAAAAGATAAGGTGATGCAAATAAAAAACAATTATGATAAAGATATCTTTAACGGCGATATTGGACGAATTATCAGCATGGACCAGGAGGCCCAAGAGGTGATTATCTCTTTCGATGGAATGGAGGTGCCGTTTGAATACGCAGACCTTGATGAGATAGTTTTAGCCTATGCGGTCTCTGTACACAAATCTCAAGGCTCAGAATATCCGGCAGTAATAATTCCGGTTGTAACCCAACACTATATGCTTTTGCAGCGTAATCTTATTTATACTGCGGTTACAAGGGGAAAAAAGTTAGTAGTTATGGTAGGAACTAAAAAGGCCCTGGCAATAGGAGTGAAAAACGATAAGATACGGAAAAGATATACAAATTTGAGTAGAAGATTACGTGAAACAATACTACCCAAATACATTTGAAATTTTATCAAATGAGAGAATTCAGAAGTCATAATCCAGAATTTAGAAGTCAGAATGAAAATGCAACCTGCAAAGAATTTTTTAGGTTTGACAAACACGCAAAACGTCGAAAAACTCCCTCTCCCTGGATGGGAGAGGGTTGGGGTGAGGGTGAATAAGATAGTATTTCAATTGGTTACCTCCTCCTCCCATTAATCCCCACACTAAAGGGGATGGGATATTCGACTTTTTACGGGACCATCAATTTTAACTGAAGAGAGGAGGCCCATATGGATGTTTTTACAGCTATGAAAGAACGACGAAGTTGTCGTAATTTTTTGCCGGAACCTGTTAATAAGGATAAAATTGAGAGGATATTAGAGGCAGCCTCATGGGCACCCTCTCCTTTAAATGCGCAGCCATGGGAATTTATCGTTGTTACAAGTGAGGATGTGAAGAAAAAGATTT
>CBFDCD010000214.1:0-2990 GCA_965603225.1 uncultured bacterium | reverse complement strand
AGCCACTAAGTCACCAATTCACGAAAATTATAAGATTATTTTTTGATACCCTTTTTTTCTTACTGCGCAAGAATGCACGGAGTAAAGAAGGGGGTAATTTACACTCACAGACTATACCTCTTCATGCAAGGGTAAAAAACTAATATCTACACCTTTGTTTCTTAGTGTCTTTATAGTTTCCTGAACAGCTTTTTTAAAAAAGAAAAGCAAAAGGTCTTGACCGCTTTTTGAGCCTATGGTATCCATTTTAAAAAATTAATGCTTACGCCTTTTTTAAGGAGGAAAAAATGCATCATCACATTCAACCGGCCCTTGAACATTATATAGGCATCCCTGGTTTTGTTCTTACCTCTCTCATTGTAATATTAGGCCTTGGCCTCTTCTTTTATATAATCTACAAAAGATATCTTCTGCTTAGATCCGCAAAGCCTGATCCCCGGTTTGGTTCGCTTGGGCAAAGGCTATATGATTTAATCATTTATGGTATATTCCAAAAAAGACAGCCAAGGTATCTGTGGATCGGTACATTGCATATCATGATTTTTTGGGGTTTTGTTATCCTCGCTTTGAGGTCCATAACACTTTATGGGTTGGGTTTTAAGGCTGATTTTGCCTTCCCTTTTATGGGCGGTTCATTAGGTGAGGCCTATAATCTCCTCAAGGATATATTTGAAATAATAGTGCTTTTCGCCTGTATAGCAGCTATACTACGGCGTGCCATATCGAGACCCGCGAGATACGAACGAAAATATGGAAAAACCCATAAATTTGAGGCATATCTTGTGCTTGGCCTTATAAGCCTTTTGATGATAACCGATATTGCAATGGATGGAAGCGGAATTCTCCTTGGCGAAAAGTATCTCTACTGGCTGCCTGCAGCCCATACTGCATCTTATATATTTGATGGACTCGCTCACGATTCTTTGAAGAGCATTTTTTTGTGGAACTACTGGATTCATATACTAACATTGATGGTTTTTCTCAACTTTCTTCCACTTGGAAAACACTTTCATATTATAACCGGCCTTCCTAATGTGTTTTTTAGAAAACTTAAGAAGGGCTCTATAAAGCCTCCGAGGTGGGATATTGAAGACATTGAGGAATTAGACTCACTCGGAGTTAACAAAATCGAGGATTTTACATGGAAACACATTCTTGACTTTTATACCTGTACCGAATGCGGTAGGTGTTCTGATAATTGCCCGGCAAACTCAGTTGGCCGTCCACTGTCGCCTATGGAAATTACTTTAAAGATCAGAGAGCAGGCTTACGAGAGCGTGCCCGTATTTAATACAAAAAAGGGAGATAATAACAAGGAAAATAACCTTTCCATAATAGGGAATATTATTTCCCCTGATGAAATCTGGTCATGCACTACCTGCGGCGCCTGCGAGGAAGAATGCCCCGTATTTATAGAATATATTGATAAAATAGTAGATTTACGCCGACACATGGTAGAATCGGCCATGATACCAAAGGATTTCCAAGATGCCCTTATGAAATTTGAGAAAACCGGAAACCCCTTCGGTAAACCTCCGGCCAAAAGGGCAGACTGGGTAAAAGAATTAGATGATATTTCCGTCAAGATAATCGAAGAGGGAGATGCAGTAGATGTACTCTACTTCGTTGACTCCTATGCCTCATTTGATCCGCAAATTCAACAAATCGCCATGGCCATTGTTAGAGGGCTAAACAAGGCCGGGGTAAATTTTGGCATACTGGGCCCGAGAGAATCTGATTCAGCACATCAGGTAAAAAGAATTGGTGAGGAGGGCCTGTTTCAATTCTTAATGGAAGAAAACGTGGATATATTTAAATCATGCTCCTTCAATGAGATTGTAACAACAGACCCCCACGCCTTTAACGCACTAAAAAATGATTACCCTGGTCAGCTTAATGTTAAACACTATACTGAGTTCTTTCTTCCATTAATCGAAAATGGCCACCTTAAGGCATCCAGACCCCTTGACAATGGTAAAAAAATATACACCTATCACGATCCGTGTTATTTAGGAAGACACAACGGGATATACGAAGCCCCCAGGAAAATCCTCGCCTCAATACCCGGTATCAATATAGTTGAAATGGAGAAAAACAGGGACAAAAGTTTTTGCTGTGGAGGCGGTGATATTAATCTCTGGTATGATATTGAGCAAGAGGAAATAAGAATGGGAGAAAAACGAGTTGCCATGGCCTATGAAGCAGGGGCTACAGTCATTGTGACTGCATGCCCATTTTGCTTACTCAATTTTGATGATGCCATTAAAACAAGCGGGTTAGAAGGAAAGATAGAGGTTGTTGACCTCATGGAGCTTTTTATGAGCGTTGTATAAAATTATTGATTGAAAAAATAGGAGGAGAAAAATGGATATTGTTGTATGTGTTAAACGAGTGCCTCTAACAGAGGAGGTAGATATTATAATCGACGATAAAAAAAAGGAGATTAAAAAGGAGCAGCTTGCATTTGTTCTAAATGATTGGGATAACTATGCAATTGAAGAAGCTATCTTATTAAAGGAAAAACATGGAGGAACAGTCACGGCCATTACAGTAGGCAACGAAGACGATGAAGAGGTACTCAGAAGATCTCTGGCAATGGGCGCTGATAAGGCTGTCAGAATTGATGCAGGGGATTTAAGCAGGTTTGACAGCCTTTCAATATCAAAAATCCTCTCTACTGCATTAAAAGACCAGTCATATGACCTTGTATTCACTGGTGTTCTCGCAGATGATGACAGCTCCGGAGCAGTAGGTATAATGATGGCAGAGCTATTAGACCTAAACCATTCCGCCATGGTGACTGCTATTGACATTAAGGACGGAAAGGCCGGCACTACATCGGAGCTTGAAGGCGGCCTGGGCGAGGTTTCTCTTGTTGATATGCCGGCTCTTATTACTATACAGACAGGTATTAACGAGCCAAGATATGTATCGATCCTGGGCATAAGAAAGGCAGCAAAAAAAGAGCTCAAGGTAATAGGCCTTGACGA
>CBFDCD010000213.1:0-2998 GCA_965603225.1 uncultured bacterium | reverse complement strand
GAAAAAATGATATATATTGTATAAGTACATATTTAAATATACAACATAAAGGCATATTACGTTTCCCAGTCCCTGTAGAAGATTTAATCAAATATTTATTGGTCAATTATAATAAACTCTTAGGAGGTGAAATTTATATGGATTTTTTATCTATCATAATAGGATTGATAATAGGATTTTCATTAGGATTGTTAGCTGCCTTTTTACTAAAACTAATACAAGGAAAAACAGTTAAAGAACTTACCAAAGAATTGTTGCATGAAAGTGATGTCCAGCATAAGGCAAACATTGATCTAATCCTTGAAAATATAAAGGCAAACTTCGGCAACTTATCACTTGAGGCATTATCAAAATCAACGGAAGAATTTTTGAAGTTGGCAAAATCCAGTTTTCAATCGGACAGAACGATTAGCCTCAAGGAACTTGATTCAAAAAAGACGCTCATTGACCATCAATTGCAAGAGATGACAAAAAAACTTGAAGATGCCTCAAGCCTTATGAAGGGGCTTGAAAAAGACAGGGAGAATAAGTTTGGAGAACTTTCAAGTCAATTGGACGCTGCCAACAAACAAACCACGGCATTAAATCAGACCACAAATAGGCTTCGGGAGGCTTTGGCAAGCACAAAGGCAAGGGGACAGTGGGGAGAAAGATTGGCGGAAGATGTTTTAAGGGTGGCAGGTTTTATTGAGAATGTAAATTACCTAAAGCAAAAGACCATAGACAGAGTAGGAACAAGGCCTGATTTTACATTTATCCTTCCAGAGAATCTAAAATTAAATATGGATGTTAAATTCCCCTTAAATAACTATACTAAATTTCTCGAGTCTGATGTGGAGTCAGAAAAGGAAAGATATCGTAACACTTTCTTAAGAGACGTGAAGGCCAGAATCAAGGAGGTTTCCACAAGGGAGTATATAAATCCCGAACAAAACACCATTGATTATGCGCTGCTTTTTATCCCTAATGAGCAGATATACTCCTTTATCCATACAGAGGATAGCTCTATCCTTGATGAGGGGATAAAAAACAAGGTAGTTCTCTGTTCACCTACAACCCTTTTTGCTGTTTTGGCTGTAATACGGCAGTCTGTAGATAGTTTTACCCTGGGAAAGACCTCCAACGAGGTTTTATCCCTCTTAGGATCATTCAAAAAGCAGTGGATTGAATTTATTAAAAAATTAAATTTAGTGGGCAAAAAAATAGAGGATACGCAAAAGGAGTATGAACAACTTATAACAACAAGGCGTCGACAATTAGAGAAGCCTCTAAACAGGATTGAGGATCTCAGGGTTCAGAGTGGACTGACATTGGATAGCAATGAAGACCGGTAAGCTTATAGCTATATATTTTCCATAGCCCCGTATGCACCCTGAATTCTGTCTCTCAGTAAATAGCAGAGCCTTTCTAATACATTAAATCCCAGTTTAACATCATCGAGCATCATTTCCCTGAGGGATTGACCGTTTACCACAAAAACCTTTGTAGGTCTTCTGCATCGTGCAGATGATAACAATGTATGAGGTTCCCCTATAAGTGCAGACCAACAACCTAAGGCCCTACCCTTCCCCAAAAGGCCTATAATTGCATTTCCCTTTCGCGTGCCTAAATCAATATCCCTTTCCAGAAAAACATGTCCCTCGGCAATTATATAAAGATTTTCCCCAAAATCTCCCTGATTAAGTATGTTTTCTCCAGTCTCGTATGTCTCTATGTGACCAAGAGTAGCTATTCTTTCAACCTCAGCCCTGGCCAGGCCCTTAAAAATATCACAATTTTCCAATATATCCATAATCTCTGAAGGTTCCATGTTGCTATCCCTTAGCTCTAAAAGTTAATTTTTTTCCAAATTCATAGGCCTGTTGTAGGGCCTCAGGATTTTTCTTTGCCGCATCAATTGATTCCATGCCCCTGAAAAATAGCCCAGCTTCATAGCTCATATCCAATGCATCAAAAAAGTATTTTGCTACAAGCGTGGCACATTCAAAGAGGTTTTTACCCTTTGTTGCGCCTACAGCGATTAAATATCCTTTCCCTTTAATAAGGCTTCTATCTTTTACATTTTTTTTGTTCAGTCTTTTTCTCGCCCACATTGCCTGACCCCGGTCAATTAATGACTTAATCTGCGAGGTCACTCCATAAAAAAAAATGGGAGAAGCCACTATAACAGCATCTGCTTCATCCAACAGAGGGTAAATTTCCTGCATATCATCCTTTACTATGCAGATACCAGTTTTCTCGCACCCGTAACAACTCCTGCACCCTGAAATTTTTAGGTCTCTGACATAAATTTTTTTTATATCACCTCCCTTTGACTGTACGCCTTTTAAGGCGCTGTCAAGAAGCGCATCAGTGTTGCCTCCCTTTCGTGGGCTTCCATACACGCCAACAGTCTTCATGGTCATGACCTTCTATGAATAAGATTTCAAAATATCCGTCAATATCAGTTGAATAAACTTTTAACCGGCCTTTTATTGATACTATAAAGCATACAATAGTTTGTAAGCAAAAACCAAACAAAAAAATTGGTTCTTTATCATTGCAAATGGGTAAATTCCCCTCCCCTTTATCCCGATAAGCGCTCACTTAAGAGCGGTTGGTTTGGTATGAAGTACACGAGAGTATGAATACGCTATTGAGAGGGAGAAGCGATTGAAAGAATGGCAGCTAAAATGGAAACTGGAATCGATTGAAAGCATTATCCGAATTGGCAGGATTTTTACAATACGATTGTTTGACTGGATTTCTCCCGGGCTCGATCCGGGATCAGCCGGAATGATAGAAAAGACGCCGGAATGACGGAAATGATGTCGGAATAACGCTGCGAATAAGTTAGTGTTATGCCCCTATCCCATCTCACAAAGGGAATGGGTATAGCTTATCCACCCATCTTGATAAAGAGCCGGAAAATTCAGTCAACAAATTGTATTTTACAGATACCGGCATTTATATAGACAAAGTATACGTAAAACAGTTTCTACGGAGGTCCTTGGAGTTT
>CBFDCD010000212.1:0-3006 GCA_965603225.1 uncultured bacterium | reverse complement strand
GGTGAAGGTTTAAGGGCGTTAATTAATCCAGCCCATCCTGTCAGAAAATATACTAATATATAAGGCTAAAAGCTATCCCACCCTGCTGCTCATCTCAGAGATTGCCTTTTCCAGCCTTGAGGCCTCCTCAAGAATTATCTTTGCATACTGGCCTCCTTTTGTATCTGAATCAAAGGATGTTGCCAGTTTACGGGCAAATCCGCCTACTGCAAGAAGGGGGTTACGAATTTCATGGGCTACTGCTTGAAGGGTATGCTGCACTATTTCTTCTTTTCCATTCAGCGACTCAAAGGAAGGCAACGGCTTTTTGTCATTTGCCTGATCGTACCCTGTCATTTTTTCCGATATTTCACTGAGGGTCTTATTGGCCTTCTCCATAATTTCCAGGAGGTCCCTTTCTTTATTTACTTCCAGATTCAGATTTTCTGCAATATCCTCAACCTGGTCAAAGGTCTCCATTAAGATATCATTAATCGCATCCCTTTTCAGGCCAAAAATCCTTTCAGCCTCTATAAAGGGGGCGTGGAAGCCCGCTGCTTCATGTGATATAAGATGTGAAAACTTTCCCGACAGCTCATAAATCTTTGACAGTAAAGGGGCATTCTCGGAAAGGGCATTTTCACCATAGAGCAATTGGCTCTGTACCATTGACTCCGGAAATTTCCAACATCTAAAGGCAACCTCTCCCACCTGCCTGTGATCTATGCCATAACGCTCCCTCTCCCATTTGAGCAGCTTTCCTAAAGGCTCTATTTCAATAGAGGATACTTCCGTGTCTGGCCTAATCATTAGATCGAAAAGGATGAGAAACCCTATCTCCATAATCAATGTAGAAATAAATATCTCATCAGGGGAACCTCTGTCTAATTGCTCACTTATACACTTGGATATGAGCGCCTTGTAGAGACTATTTTTCCAGAATTGTTCATAATCAAATGGCCCTAACTTTCCCATGGGAAATGTGTCTCGCAGAGAAAGAGACAGCGCCATTATCCTGAGGCGCTGAAACCCCATTCTCACAATGGCCTGCCTCAAGGAGGTTGTAGGCTTTGAAGAATGAAAAAAAGCGCTGTTTGCCATCTTTAAAACCCTGACCGTCATTGAAGGATCCGTGTCTACGATAGACGATAGCTCCTCAGCAGTACATGATTCATCTAACGCAATTGCAATTAGTTTCATTGCAACTGGTGAAAGTGATGGAAGAGAGTAACCTGATTCAATTTTTTTAATAAGATTTTCCGGCGTCATTTTATCCATATTCTTATGTGCCTCTCAGGTAAGTTTTTAAAATTGCTCATCTGCATGTTTTTATTGAAACACAATGGGAGATTGTTAGATTGCCACCTTTACAGGCAAGGGCTTTAATACATTAAACAGATCCCCTGGTGTCATCTCTGCCAGCAGACCTCTTTTGCCTGCATTAATATATATCTTTTCCAAATCCATAATTGTTGCCTCAATGTATACATTGAGTTTTCTTTTTGTTCCAAACGGCGATATACCCCCCACAAAATACCCTGTTTGATTATGTACCTTATCAGGTTCACAAGATTTAACGGTCTTTACCCCCAAAAATCGTGCGAGGGCCTTGGTAGAAACCTTTTTATCTCCATGCATGAGAATCAAAAATGCATCGCCATTTTCATCTTCCATAACAAGGGTCTTTATAACAGAATACTCGCTCACATTAAGCTCCCTTGAAGCCACTGCTGTCCCCCCTTGTTCCTCATATCTATAGGGTTGTATGGAAAATGCCGCATTTTGTGCCTTCAACACTCTGATTGCCTGTGTGGTGGGAAATTTTTCCTTAGTCATTCGTTGAACAATCCTTTATTGTGTACAGCATGTATCATTGTTCAGTTCATTTATCATTTATTTTATTATACCTTAGAATATCAGAGTAAGGTAAAATAAAATACCTGATTTTAATTATCCCGGTGCCATTCTCTTCTGAATGCAGAAAATCTCTTCTCTCTTATTGCCATGCGGAGCTGACGCATTAATGTTTCTATAAAACTTAAGTTATGAATGGCTGCAAGCCTTGCTGCAAAAGGATCCTTAATTTTGAAAAGGTGTCTGATATATCCCTTGGAATAATTGCAACATGTATAGCAATTGCACTCTTCATCAATAGGCCTGGCGTCATTTTTATATCGGTTATTGAGCAGATGTATTCTAAAACGTTTTTCCCTTTTTGTAAAGACCGTCCCTGTTTTGGCCAATTTTGTAGGAAAAATACAGTCAAAGAGGTCAATGCCCCGGCTCACTATCTCAAATATATCATCTATTTCACCTATTCCTAAAAGATGCCGAGGTCTGTTTTTCTTCAATAACGGCATAACCCAATCCAAAACATTGTGCATGTCTTTTTTTGAGTCTCCAAGTAAACCGCCGATTGCATATCCACTGAAATCCTGTTCCGAAATAAAGTGAGCGCTCTCAAGCCTTAGATCCTTATAAGCGCCTCCTTGAACAATTCCAAAAAGCGCCTGGCTGTTATTGGAGCTGAGCTGAAATTCCTCTAATGCCCGTAAAGACCATCTGTGGGTTCTCTCCATAGCCTCTTTTGTATACTGGTAATCATGAAGGGGGGAGGTGCATTCATCAAGCATCATAATAATATCTGCGCCTAACTTTCGCTCTATTTTCATAACATGCTCTGGTGTAAAGCTATGATTTGAGCCGTCAATGTATGAAATAAACTTAATACCATCCTCATCCAACCTCAACGAGGGTTTCTCTTTCATTAAATTTGCATTAGGCCTTTTCATCCTATTATCCGTAAACATTGATGCCACTTTCCCTACTCCGGTTTCTTTTCCCGCACCAAGACTAAATATCTGAAATCCGCCGGAGTCTGTTATCAAAGGCCTTTTCCACCCCATGAACCTATGGAGCCCGCCTATCTCTTTTATAATCTCCTCTCCCGGTTGAAGGTGAAGATGAAATGCATTTGCAATAATAACCTGCGTCCCTATACTGAGCAGTTCCTCTGTTGATAAAGGG
>CBFDCD010000211.1:0-3019 GCA_965603225.1 uncultured bacterium | reverse complement strand
AACTGGGAGAAGGAGCATGAAGAAAAACTGAGAAGATACCTCGAGTTGGGATGGCTACGAACAGAGACTTGTGCTGAGTATCTTTTGGGCATCTTCCCCAGAAAAGGCGATATAGTTCCTATGGCAGGAAGCTGCATGCAGGTAGCCAACAACAGCTTATTTGGGGCAAGGGTAGACAGAATGGGAATTCTTGTATCTCTGGCCGCTGCAGTATGCGGGCGAACCCCTCTGATGGGTCTGGTTATCCCTGAAAACCGGTATGCCGACCACCTGGTAGAACTGGAGGATCTGGATGTGTCAGATTGGACCATGGCACATTATCACTGTTTGGGCTACTACATCGGCAGTCAGGTTCCAGGTTTCAAGCCTGTTGCAGTTAAAGGACTGCCACCGAATCTTCCGTTTGATTTTGCCAGGGCACTGGTCATATCAATGCCCACCTCAGGCGCTGTTACATTGGCCCATATCGTCGGCACAACGCCGGAAGCGCCCACCTTAGAGGCGGCCTTGGGAAATAACAAGCCACAGCAGGTAATTCGGGTAGGGAAACGTGAAATGAAAGAAACCTGGGAACGGCTGAATGTATGGGAGGATGATACCGTTGAGCATGTAACCTTTGGATGCCCTCATGCAACAATTGATGAAATTGGACGAATCGCCGCCCTGTTGGAAGGTAAAACATTAAAAACTACTATGCTGATAGGAGCTTCGGCGCCGGTTGAGACACTGGCTCGACAACAAGGGTGGGCGGATGTTATTGAGAAGGCAGGAGGCCATTTCCTTCCTGCCTGCCCCTCTATTGCCAATCCTTTTACCAGGGCCGATATTGCAGGAGATAAACAGGCAAAGAGCGCAGCAACAAACTCAGCGCGTAGCGCTCATTACATAGCCTCAGTCTGTGGTGTTAGTGTCTTTTTCGGCACTGAGGAAGAATGTGTAAATGCAGCCATCACAGGAAAGTGGAAAGGAAAGATGCCAAAATGGAAATAAGAGCCCATATGGTCAGCGCCGGACAAGCGGAAGGAGAGGCAGTAGTCTACAATGGACCCTTCGCATTTCTGGGAGACTTGAATCCGGTTACTGGTTTGATATGTATGCCCCGCCATCAATTGGAGGGGGAAAGTCTGGTTAACAAGGTGTTTGTGTTTACAACCGGAAAGGGCTCCAGTGGCTGCGATTTTGCTGCGTGGGCTGCAAAGAAAAACGGGAAGACGCCTGCTGCAATAATTTGCCTTGAGAGTGAGCCGGTATTATCCGGTGCGGTGATTGCAACAGAGATACCCACCGTGGATCATCCTGAGATGAATGTGTTTGAGCTCATCAAAACAGGCGATTATGTCAAGATAGATGCCTATGCAGGCATTATTGAACTCATTGGCAAATAGATTGTCAGTGAGAAGATGATAGAGACTGCATTCTGTTACAGTGCTGCCGGCAGAGTACAAATACTCTGAAGATAGGCGAATAAACCAAGGCTACATTGAAGCTACTTCCTGGCTCTATTCTCCGGTCACTGTCCACCATATTCAACCTTCCAACTCCGCCTTACATTTTTTACTACATTGATCCTATTGCTTACCTTAATTTAATATTACCTGGTTAAAAAAAAGCGAAATTATACACAATTTTTCTTGACAATCTGTTTAAATTAGGACTACAGTATACTGTAGACGGAATTTATAAATTATGGAAATTAAAACTGTAACAAACATTGCTACCGAATACTTGAGGAAGCAAATTATCACTGGTGAAATGGCAGCAGGCCAAAGAATCAATGAAACCGATTTGGCCTCATGCCTTAATATCAGCAGACCTCCTATACGAGAGGCATTTCGGATATTGGAAAATGAACAATTAGTTGTAAATATTCCAAGAAAAGGGACTAAGGTCACCAAGATATCAATGGAGGACTTACAAGAGGTTTATCAGGCCAGGGAGATGCTTGAATGTTATGCTATAGATATTTTAAAAACCAAAAATATCAGGGATTTGCCTGATGTTGCTGCGTCTGTTACGTCAACCTTGAGTTTACCTATGCCCTCTCAAGATAATAAGGAAGAAGTATTTGCCCACCTTAAAGCCTTTGTCGATTTTCATATAAAGTTGATAGGATCTACCGGCAACAATTGGGTCATCCACTTTTATAATTCAATTTCTTCTCATTTAGCCCGATATCAATTTGTTTATTTATATATACCGGAATCCGGACGACGCTCCATAGAGGAACATCAACATATTTTATCACTTATCAAGGTGGGTGACTACGAGAAGGCCAAAGAATTTCTGAGAGAACATATTAATTATACCTTTGAGTTTTTACGAAACAAGATGCTGCAGACAGTAAAATAGGTGATAAAAAATTACTTTAATTAAACCCCAAATTACAGAGAGAAAGGGGGTGCTTATTATACAAAAAAAAGATGTTGGTTACAGAAAGGGATGTTGTGTAAGAAAACTTTTTAAAGGAGAGGTATAAAAATGATAAAGAGATTGTTTTCGTTATTAATGGTACTGGCAGTTACTTTTACTTTGTTGTTTATTGTCTGTGAAAGATCAGCACAAGCAAAGGAAGAGGTGATTAAATGGAGGGCACAATCAGCATGGCATCGTGGGGATGCGTTTCATGATGAGGCCGAGTATTTTGCTGAAGCGCTTAAGATGATGAGTGGTGGTCGGTTAGTAATTCCTAAAATGTATGCTGTTGGTGAAATAGTGGGCCCTATAGCAGCTATGAATGAAACATCTGCAGGAAGATTGGACCTGACACATAATAGCGGTATGTATGTTGCGGGTACTTTACCCTGGACAGGGCTGCCCATTGGTAGCAGACCGGGATGGACGAATGAAAGCATATTTTCACAGGTTAGGTATTTGTATGAAGGTGGTGGCCTGGATATCTATAATGAATATATCCAGACAAAATTCAACCTGATAAGCTTTCCTGTTGTCATTACCGCGTCAGAGGCGGTTTACTCAATAAAACCTATTCGAAAGATAGCCGATTTTAAAGGGTTAAAAA
>CBFDCD010000210.1:0-3150 GCA_965603225.1 uncultured bacterium | reverse complement strand
GTCAAGGGGGTTTAGGCTTACCTGTCGAAGGATTTGGGCTGTGGCCGGATTAAGGCTGCCCCACAGGGAAAGGTTAAGCGGTGTCATAATAATGGCGGCTGCCGTGGATACGGCTGTCATGCTTACAGAGACAGCGGCGTTTCCTCTGGCCAGGTAGGTCATTATATTGGAAAGATTGCCACCGGGACATGCGGCTATAAGTATCATTCCCAGGGCCATGGACGGTGAAGGTCGAAGGATAAGGGTAAGCAAAAAGGTGAAGGCAGGCAAGAGCATGAACTGGGCGGCCAGGCCAATGGAGGGGGCCTTTGGCGATATTAAAATCCTTTTAAAATCTGCGGGCTTCAGTTCCAGAGAGACGCCCAGCATCATCAATCCAATCACCGCATTGAGGCCTATAAGGGCCTGGGGGCTGAAATTCAGCCTTATCTGGTCAATCGCCGTGGCATCCATATTACCTCCCTGCAGGCTCCTTGTGCATGTCCTTGAAATGCAAAAGGCCTGGCGCCCACATATGTTTGACCGGGTCTACATCTACGTGTATTACTGAACACTTTCCCGAATCAATGCATCTTTCAAGTGCAGGAACCAGTTCCTCCGGATCAGAAACCCTTTCACCGTGCCCACCCATAGACATAGCAAGTTTATCAAACTCAATCTCTCCCAGGTCGGTGTTAATGGTTTCTTCCTGACTAAGGGATTTTTTTATCATCGTTTTTACCGGTTTAAGGGCGAACTGCTGGTTTATCTTAACCATGCCCCACTGTTTATCACTGCATACTAAAAATATTGGCCTGAGATTGTTGCGAACAGCAGTTTCAATTTCCTGGGGGTGGAAACCGAAGGCGCCGTCCCCTATTATGCAGTATATCTGGCTGTTTGGTCTGGCAACAGAAGCGCCAAGGGTCTGCCCCATGCCTGCGCCTAACATTCCGAAATGGTGAGTAGAAATCAGCGTATTGGGGGTGCGAACCTCATGGTAGAAATTCCCCCATACAGCCGTGTTTCCGCCATCAAATATAACAACGGCATCGTCGTCAAAGAACTGTCGACAAATAGATGCTACATGTCCTGTCAGCATAGGGGATGACCGGTCTTTAAGCTTTGTATCAAGCTTTTCCCGGTCCTTATCACGTTCCTTTGCAAGTATTGCCAGTTTCTGCTGCCTTCCGGTTATTGGGATTCTGGATTTCATTTCTTCGATCTTCTCTAACAATAGAGAAAGAAATAGCTTCACATCCGCCAGTATGGTCAGTTCGGCCGGTTTGTTCACACCAAGCACCTCCTCATCAATATCAACCTGGATAAGCTTTTGGTCATCCGGCTGACGCCAATAGGGCGCCTTTCCCCACCAGTCGGTCTCTCCAAGTCTGGAACCTAAACAGAGGATAAGGTCACTGCTGTTTCTGACCTCGTTTACGGCCTTTACATGGATCATGGGCCATGAAAGCCCTGACGTTTCCCTGAACACACCCCTCCCTGACCAGGAGGTAGTTACAGGTGCATGGAGCATCTCGGCAACCTGTGCTAATTCCTCGAATGCCCCGGCATGGATAACCCCGCTGCCTGCGTGTATCGCAGGAAACTCGGCCTCTACAAGCATACTGGCGGCCTTTTCCACGAGGTCTGACGACGGCCATAGTGGATTAACATTACGATACTGGTGAGGAGCCCAAAAGGGCGGGGCCTTGCATTTTCCATTCATTAAGTTCTCCGGCACGTCCAGATGAACAACACCGGGCCTGCCCCGGTAGCTAAGACGAAATGCCCGCCTCAGCATTTCAGGGATACGCTCAAAAGCTGAAGCAGAACCGGACCATTTTGACATGGGCTTGATTACTCCCACCTGATTAAAATATTGATATGCCCCGCCTCGGTCCGGGGAGGAGATTCCCTTTCGCCGTGAGCTGGTAATTAAAAGAACTCGATTGCCCTCTCCGTTTTCTACTGCCACTCCTGAAAGCACATTTGCCACACCTGGGCCGTTGCTTGCCATACATACACCGAGTTTTCCAGTGAGTCTCGAATATGCTCCGGCCATATGGGCGGCAGTGGCCTCGTGACGAGGGGTTATTAGTGCTATTCCATATTGTGGAAAGTTTGAATAGAGCCCGAAATAGGTGCCGTCAATTATGCCAAACACTTTTTCAACACCTTCCTCTTTCAGCATCCTTGCAATAATCTCTCCACCGGTCATATTAGACATATTACACTCCTGATTAACAATGATATTTGGCTGTTTTGCTATTGTTTAATTTTTTCTCTTTCCCCTTTTATCCCCTATTATTTTTTCCAGGGCCTTGGCGTATGATGAACTCATTATATTCAGGCTTTTCCCAGAAAAAAATACCTCAAAAATTTTATAAAGATTTTCGGTAAAATTAATCCTATCGTAAAGACTATCGTCACAAAATTAAAGAGCCGCTATACATAGTGTTTCAAGCATGGCGGCAACCCCTGTAAGGCTCTGAAATAAAGAGAATCCTTCCGATACTACAATAATCTGAACTTGGAACAGGTCTGCAAGTGGAGAAAATTCACTATCGCTCAACAAAATAACAGGTACGCCTTGATCGGCACAATGTTGGGCAATGAATGAGGCTTGCTTAACGTAGAGGTGCCTAAATACAGCAAAAAGTATATCGTCCGAGTTTACATGTGTTAGGGTGTCCCGTTGCAGTTTTCTTCGTAACTCACCGAAATTATTGTAACCGAGTTTTGAGATAAAGCGCACCACAGTGGTTTTACTGGCGCCTGTATTATGGCTAATGGAGGTAACATTTACGAAGACTATCTCCTCGTAATGGCGTGAAAAGTATTCAGCAATTTGGGTGTCAAGAGGTGTAAGTTTTTTTAGTGAGCGAGCCCACTCCATTAAATGTTTATATTGCATTGTAAATTTATAAATTATTTATAGCTATATTACCATTGCGCCAGGCAGGCCTGGAAATATAATAAAGGTAACGTTCCTCTAATTGAAAAATTATTGGTTTTTTAAAAGTTCTTTTGCCTTCCTAAAATGGCCAAAACGGCTGGCAAAAGACTTTGTGCTAGTGTCATGTCAATCCTCAATTGACGGATAGAGACGTGATAACTTAATCCTGGCATCATCAGTTCTAAATTGCCAGTTGACTTTTGCATCTTTGTTAT
>CBFDCD010000209.1:0-3157 GCA_965603225.1 uncultured bacterium | reverse complement strand
CGGAAGACCTCGATGAAGGAACGGTCTACCAGATCATCGATGCGATTTATAGCAAACGAGAACGCCTAAAAAGCGCTCATCCGTCGCTATCTTTATTTTCCGTGGGTGCGGCACAAAAGAGTGCTACCGGAATACAACTACATCCGGGCGCTGCCAAATATTTTAGAGAGCATGGAATGTAGTTAATCACATTTGGACGATTTTTGATAAATCATACAACTTGAATCGAGGCTTTTTGTTCCGGTTCGCTAACGTCTATCCTGGTAAATAGTTCCCAAATAGGTTGAAAAAGCAACAGACAGAGGACAAAGTCACTAATTTAATAACCTAAGTGATGATGGGGATTTTATTTTCAAACTTTTCAAGTAGGGATCAAGGAACGTGAGACCTTGTACGATAAAATCTTGGCCGGCTATGAGACGGTTTGTGGGCTACATGTGAAGATTTATCCCACATTTAGGCTAAGTTGGTGTGTGTCTGGGCTATTGAGACTTAACAAGAAAAGTTTCAGGACCCTTACTGTAAGGGAAATTAAATAAATGCTCGGCAGTTTAAAGGGAGGGAATAACGCTAAATAAATTGTGCAGATTCCTTCCCTGCGCTGCCATGTCTATCAAAATATTTATATTGTTTTGCCAGATATCATACCATTGTATATCCTCCAGCATTATAAATCCCTTAAGCATGTATTTACCTTTAATAATGGAACAGTAAGGGGGATTTTTTTGCCTGAAGGAGGGTTTTGAATGTTTTGGATGTGATACGGTGGGTTTATCGGCTTTTTTTACATTAATTAACAACAATAAAGGAGATATTTGAATGGAAAGATCATTGGAAAAGGTGTTTAACCCTCGATCAGTTGCTGTCATAGGGGCGTCCGAGGTCCCTGGAAAGGCCTCTGAGCGGAGGACGAGAAGCCTTATCGAGGGGGGGTACAAGGGGGATATATATCTCATCAATCCCAAGAGACCAGAGCTATTTGGGAGAAAGACATATCCGTCTATAACAGCGGTTGATAAGGAGGTTGACCTGGTGATGGTTGTGGTGGCACCACGGTTTTTAGTACCATCCGTGGAAGACAGCATAAAGATGGGCGCCAAAGGGATCATTATTATTACAGCAGGGCTTGGAGAGACCGGCGAAGAGGGAAAAAAGATTGAGGCAGAGATAGTAAACGAGGCGGCAAAAACAGGGGCATATATTATAGGACCGAACTGCAGCGGTATGTTTAGCGCTTCAGCAGGTATGAATATTCTGGGCGTTCCGTCTATACAAAAAGGCTCTATATCAGTACTTGCCCAGAGTGGAAATGTCATTGATTCGCTAACACATTATGCAAAAATGAAAGGAGTGGGTTTCAGCAAGATAATCAGTGTTGGGAATGCTATAGGGGTGAATTTCCATGAATACATCAATTATTTGAAAGACGACCCTGATACAAAGGCAATAATGATGTATTTAGAGGGTATCAAGGAGGGGAACAGCCTGGTCAGGGTTGCCCGCGAAACCGGAAAATACAAACCCGTCATTGCCCTTAAGGTAGGGAAATCAAAGGCAGGGGCAAGGGCCGCTGCTTCCCACACGGGGTCTCTTGCAGGAGATGATGTTATAGCAGATGCGGCATTTAGACAGGCTGGAATTGTCAGGGTGTCTAATGTAGATGAGCTGTTTGATATGGCAGAGGTATTCAGTAGCTGCCCGATTCCTGCGGGTAACAGGGTGGCAATCCTCTCAGAGGGTGGAGGCGATAACTCTGTGGCGGCAGACAATGCGGAATCCTATGGTATGGAGGTTCCTGTGCTGAGCGAAAAGACACAGGAAAAGATACAACCCTTTTTGCTTGAAGGAATGCCTGCGAGCAACCCGATTGATTATGGGGGAACAGCAGAGGAAAATCCCCACATGATAACAGAATGTGTAAATGCCTGCATGCAAGATGATGATGTAGACGGAATTTATATAACCGGCTTTTTTGGAGGATTTAAGGATATTATCGCCCCTCATGTGGCGGAGTTGGAGGAAAAGGCATCGAGGGACCTGGCAGAATTGGTGGAAAAATATAAAAAACCCCTTTTTGTTCATACCAGTTTTGCACGAGAGCCTATTAAATCCCTCAATATACTAAAGTCAGCAGGAGTTCCAGTCATTGAGTCCTCTGAGAGGACTGCCAAGTGTCTTGGGGAAATGATGCAATTTTCCGTCAGGCAGAAAAAGATTCTAGGCATAGACCTTTCAACTGCTGAGATTAAAGAGCGTGACAGGGTCAAGGCGTTATTTAAGAGTGTAGAGGAGGAAAAAAGAAATAATTTACTCGAGACTGAATCCAGGGAACTGCTTAAAGAATACAATATTTCACTGCCTGAGGCGATACTGGCAGAAAACCCGGATAAAGCAGTCGAGGGAGCCGGAAAAATTGGGTATCCAGTTGCAATGAAGGTAGTGAGCCCTGATATAATTCATAAATCGGATGCCGGGGGAATTAAGCTTGGCCTTAACAATGAAGAAGAGGTAAGAAGTGCATTTGATGAAATTTTAAAGAATGCAGGTAATGTGACAACAAGAGATACAATAGTGGGAACTCTTATTTCACCCATGGTCCCCAAAGGACAGGAATGTATTATTGGCATGATTCAGGATCGCCAGTTTGGCCCTGTCATTATGTTTGGCCTTGGTGGTATATTTGTTGAGGTTTTAAAGGATGTATCCTTCAGAGTCGCCCCTTTGGCCAGGGAGGACATTGATGAGATGATTGAAGAAATAAAGGGTTATAAGATATTAACAGGCATTAGGGGTGATAAACCAAAGGATATTAATGCAATTAAGGATATTCTTTTTAAGCTGTCTCAGATTGCAGTTGAAAACCCTGAGATTAGTGAGATCGATCTGAATCCTGTTATTGTTCATGAAAAGGGTTTATCAGTTGTGGATTCAAGGGTGATACTCAGGTGAAATTAACCGCAGACTCACGCTGACAAACGCGGACATTTTGTTGGGCCGGCCAGGCCCAACAAAAAATGCAATCGCTTCGCGAGCTCATTGTTCTATGAATATTAACGATATTACATACGCCATAAATGGTGCCGTGTTTGAAGTAAATAAGGTTCTTGGCCCTGGTTTTCTTGAGAAAGTATATGAAAACGCCTTATTGATTGAACTG
>CBFDCD010000208.1:0-3160 GCA_965603225.1 uncultured bacterium | reverse complement strand
TTTATCACGGCCTCTGTAATAATCTCTATTTGTTTAATTCCATTCCTTTTATGCCCTATAAGTAGAGGTATTTCACTTGGATGTATACGGAGGGTAATATTTTTAGAATTTCCTCGGGAGGGAAGATATGGTCTTAGCCTATCAAGATACATTGCTGAGCGAACGAGAAATCCAAAAGATGGATGCCATGGACCTGCAATTATCTCTCCCTTTTTAAGGAGGGAAGGGGAAGACATGAGCCCTATTCTGATAACCGGAATTCCTGCGTCCTCCAACCGAATGCATGCCTTTTTACAGAGATTAACCGTTTTATCAAGCCCCATAGGAGAATATTTTCCTTTGTTGTACCATTGTTCGAGGGCCGTACCTCTGATTACGAGGGTTGGGTAAATTCGAGCCAAATCTGGTTTTAGGCCAATAACCTTTTCAATGGTGCTGAGGAATAAGTCCGTTGAATCTCCAGGGAGGCCCGGCATGAGTTGTGCCCCAACCTTAAAGCCTTTTCCCTTGAGTATCTTGACGGCATCAACAGTGTCTCGTGATGTATGGCCCCGGTTAGAAAGCATAAGGACCGTGTCATCCATTGATTGAATACCAAGCTCAACCGTTTTTACCATAAAGGAATCAAGTATATTGAGTTTCTCTTTACCAAGGGAGTCCGGTCTTGTAGATATGCGTATTGAATGTAAGATACCGTTTTCTATGTATGGCCTTACTGCTCCAAGCATTTTTTTCATAACTTCATTTGGCAAAGACGTGAAGGTTCCTCCAAAGAACGCAACCTCTTTTAATTTTTTGTTAATAAATCGTTTTGATTTTATAGCTACCTCTATTGTCTCTATTATATCCTGTGGTGTAGGTAAGGCTTCAGATTTATTTGTTATAGTTTTTTGTTGACAGAATATGCATCTGTGTGGACAACCCTGATTAGGAATAAAAATAGGTATTATAAAATTTTTATTTATTTTTTTAGACACGTTAATGTATCCTTTGCAGCTTTTTGTTCGGCCTCTTTTTTGCTTTTTACCTTACCTTAACCAACCATATTTCCCCTTAAATATGCAGCGGCATAAAAGGTTTTGTTGTGGTCTGGTCCGGTTTCTTTTTCCATTCTATATTCTGGAACTGACTGAAAGGTTTCTTGAAAATATTCCTGTAATTCCGTTTTAAAATCATTAGTAGGTTTACCAGGTTTTATATTGTTTACCAGGTTTCCAAAGAGCTTAGATGCAACCCTGAGGGCATTTGTGAAGCCGCCATCAAGATAAAGAGCACCCATAAGGGCTTCAAAGGCATCAGCAAGTATGGATGGTTTTTTTCTGCCATTCGTTTGCTCTTCTCCCTTGCCTAAAAAAAGGTAGTCACCTAATTTAATACTGCAGGCTATAGTATGGAGCCCGTTTTCACTTATAAGGGATGCCCTGTATTTGGATAGACTGCCTTCATTTATTTCAGGGAAGGCCTCCATGAGCAGGTGGCTGACAGCAAGACTGATAACGGCGTCACCAAGAAATTCTAACCGCTGATTGTCGGATAACCAGGTTTCTCCTTTTTCGTAAACGTATGAGGGGTGCCTTAGGGCCTGATGCAATAAATCCTCTTTCTTAAAAGAGTACTCAAGGATATGAGATAGGCTATCAAAGCTTTGTGAAATTTTTTGCTCTTTCATGTCTGATTGTTTGGTAAAAAGTTAACGGTGAAAAGCGAAAAGACCATTTACAAAAAGTTACATATGGCACTAAAAATAATAGCATAAAACGTAAGACATTTCCCTTTATTTTAAAATATCTGCAATTTTAATTACGACGAAAAGACGGCGCCCTTCTCTCCGAGTCGGAGACATACAGTTGCATCATGAAAAACTCTCCTACCACTTATTATTGAGCTAATACAACTTTTTTCCGAAAGTCTATATATGAATATCTTATAATTTTCTGCTGATTTATATTGCAAAAATTAACATTGCTACAAGAAATGTGTTGAAAGGATAGCAGTAATAGAATATGTATTCATTGGAAATTTATAATTACAAAGGGAGGATATTATGCTTTTAACTATACCCATTAGTACGAGAGAGCGTTCTGAGATGATAGATATTACCTCTTTAGTAAATAAAGAGGTAAATAAATCAGGGCAAAAAGATGGAATTTGTCTTCTTTTTGTGCCACACACTACAGCAGGAATAACCATAAATGAGAGTGCCGACCCAAGTGTGAAGTCAGACATGCAGACAATGCTTAATAAGCTTGTACCATGGGAGGCCTCTTACAGGCATATGGAAGGAAATTCTGCTGCCCACATTAAGAGCAGTATCATAGGCTGTTCAGTCACGGCAATTATTGAATCAGGGCATATTAAATTGGGTACATGGCAGGGTATTTTCTTTTGCGAATTTGATGGCCCTCGATCAAGAAGATTGCACATAAAATTTCAATAAACAATTTGATAGTATTCTGTATGTATATTTTCTGACAGTATAACAGGATGGACTGGATAAATTGACTCCAAACCCTAAAATTTGAACGGTTACCAAAAGTCTATGCTGAGGGGTTTGATCTATAAAAAATGCCGTTCTCATGGAAAATCTGAAAACGGCATTTTTTATTTTATACTATAGGTAAGGAAACGTGCCTATAAATAAAATTTTATTTTTTATGACACCCTGCGCATGTTGTGGGACCAGTAGCTTCCTTTTTCTTTTTCATATCCCTATGGCAGTTCTTGCAATTAGCATGAAGGGCTGTGTAATGAAATCTTTTTATTTTCTCTGCCTTGCTTACCTTTACGTTTTTAGGTTTCTTGGGCTCGCTGTGACAGGCATCACATTTTTTAACCTCATCACCCTGTTTCCAGACGTTTTTTCCATCCTTAAATACGTGATGACACTCGGTACAGGCAATTTTTTTGTCGACAGCATGTTTTTTATGGGGAAAATTAACAATACTCTTTGTGTGTTTGGAATATACCTTAGATTCCATTTTTATTGTATCCGGTGCATCAGTGGCCATGAGAGCACTAACAGGAAGATATATTAAGCCGCCAAGTACTAAAATTACTGCGAGTGTTAAATATTTTTTGGTCATATGCCTTTCACTCCTTTCAAAAAAAGTTTACTTATTTCTTTTTTTTAAAAAAAATTACCTTACTTTTATTTGCTATC
>CBFDCD010000207.1:0-3162 GCA_965603225.1 uncultured bacterium | reverse complement strand
CTCATCTTCGAGCAGGCGTTTGTAGTGGTCGATGGCTTCGTTGGGGCGGCCCTTTCAGCCAACTGGCATATATTTCTCAAGGTGATAGGATTGGTGGTATTCGGCGTGTTCCTCCACAATGCCTTGGCCCTCAGCATAGGCTACTGGTCTGCCCGCTTGTTCAGGCTGCAGGAAAGGGACAGCCGTGCCGTATCCATAGAGGTAGGTATACAAAATTCCGCCCTTGGGCTGATACTTGTCTTTAATTTTTTTGAAGGCCTGGGTGGCATGGCAATCGTGGCGGCATGGTGGGGCATATGGCATATAATTTCCGGTTTAACCATGGCTTTATACTGGTCACGGAGGCCACTGTATGATGAGGTAGAGGGAACGTCATAGGTGAAACCACCTGAACCAAAACAATCATCAGTGCTTATTACAGGCGCAGGTGGTTACATAGGCAGACTGCTCGTTGATGCCCTTGCAAAGGAAAGGGGAGGGCTCGCGAATATCATTGCCGCTGACATTCGAGAGATTCCATCCGAGGAGAGAAAACCGGAAATCACATATGTTACGGCTGATGTGCGGTCTCCCAAAATATTTGATATGTTCAGGGAACTCAGTGTAAGCACGGTTGTGCATCTGGCCTCTATCGTCACGCCTGAAAAGGGCTTTAGCAGGGAATTCCTGTATTCGGTGGATGTTCGTGGGACGGAAAATGTCCTGAAGGCCTGCATTGAGACAGAGGTGCAAAAGGTCATTATAACCAGCAGTGGCGCTGCCTATGGATACTACCCGGACAACCCTCAGTGGCTGTATGAGACAGATACATTGCGGGGAAACCCTGAATTTGCCTATTCAGACCATAAGCGGCTGGTAGAGGAAATGCTGGCCCGTTACAGAAAAGAACACCCAAAATTGAAACAGCTGATTTTCCGTCCTGGGACCATACTCGGAGCCACTACGGATAACCAGATAACAGCCCTGTTCCAAAGACCCTATATTTTAGGACTGAAAGGGGCTGCCACGCCCTTTGTGTTTATCTGGGATCAAGATGTTGTCAACTGCATTGTCAGGGGTATACGTGAGGACATAACCGGTATTTTTAATGTGGCAGGCGACGGGGTTCTGACAATGAAGGAAATTGCCTCAATGTTAAGAAAGCCTTACCTGTCCCTTCCTGTCTGGCTTGTAAAGGCAGCGCTGTGGACTTTATCCAGACTGAAACTTAGCCGATATGGCCCGGAACAGGTCAATTTCATCCGATACCGGCCAGTACTCAGCAACCACCGGCTTAAGGATAAATTTGGCTACATCCCAAAAAAGACGACCCGCCAGGTATTTGAATATTACATAAAATAAGGTTGCCATTGATAAAAAGATATAGCGTTAAGGAAAAGGTGATCGTTATCACCGGCGCAGCCGGGGGCATAGGACAGGCTTTAAGCCGTAGGTTCGGTCAGGCAGGCGCCATTGTTGTATTATTAGATCTGGACGGAGCTCGCGTGGGGATGCTGACCAATGAGCTTGAGGCTGAAGGTATTACCTGCACTGGAATGCCGTTGGACGTAACAGATGAAGAGGCCTGCCGTAATACATTGACGGCTGTAGTCAAAAAATACGGTCGGATCGATATACTCATAAACAATGCAGGCATAACCCACAGAAGCGCCTTTTCTGAGACGGAGACAGATGTCTTTCGCAGGGTAATGGATGTCAACTACTTCGGCTCTATCAATTGCACCAAGGCCGCCCTGAACCAGCTAATCTTGAATCAAGGCATTATCATTGTCATAAGTTCCGTAGCCGGTTTCGCCCCTCTCCTCGGCCGGACGGGATATGCAGGCAGCAAACACGCCCTTCACGGTCTGTTTGGCTCGCTCAGAGCGGAGTTGAAAAAATACCGTGTGACGGTTACAATCGTTTGTCCGGGGTTTACCGACACCGCAATCAACAGGCATGCCCTTGACAAAGACGGCCGGCTCTCAATCCATCCCCAGTCAACTGTGGGAAAGGCTGCTTCCCCTGAAAGCGTGGCCAATGCGGTTTACAATGCCGCTGTGAGAAAAAAGCGCCTAATAGTTTTATCAGGGGTAGGTCGCTTGACCAGAATAATGACCCGCTGTTGTCCTGCCATTTATGAGCTTATTATGGCTCGAAGCCTGCGGTCAGAACTAAAAAGGTGAGTTAAAATTCACAGAAAGCATAAAAAATTTTCCCGGACTTCTAAATCTTTAAAAAAAAGACTATTCTTTTTTCTTTCTGTTTTTTAACCGTAAGCCATGACCGCTGACGTTTTATTGATACATCGGCTTTTTCTTTGTGCCTCTGTTATTTTGCTGTTTTGTGCCTTATCTCCAATCAGACCTCAAATCCTTCTTCAAGGGTAATTTTTTTCAGCTCTCTCTCTACAAAATCAATATGTTTTCTTGCCGCGGCACTCGCCCTCTTACAATCTCTATCCCTAATAGCTTCAAACAGCTGTGAATGCTGTTCAGCAATCACTTTCCTATTTCCTTCTTTTTTAAAGATCCTCTTCCTTGCTATTTTTTGACTGTTCCAGAGAAGGTTGTAACAGAAGGCCATCATATGTGATAAAACGGTATTATGGGCGGCTATTGAGATAGCAACATGAAAATCAGCGTCTGTTTTTGCATCATTCCTGTCGCTTTTCAAATTTGTCTGATCGTGGTGTATAATAAGCTTCAATCTTTCTATATCTTCGCTGTTTGACCTTTCGGCGGCCTTACATGCCGCCCAAACCTCCAGTTCCCTGCGAATATCCAAGAGTTCAAAAACCTTTTCAATATCATCCTCTAAAAGGATGCTTAATGGGTCTTCAAGGGATTTTGGCGCAACAGACTTAACGATGATCCTGCTCCTTGGTTTTATCTCAATAAAACCCATAGCCTGGAGGGTGTTTAAGGCCTCTCTCAAAGGGGGTCGGCTTACACCGATTGATTCTGCAAGTTCCCTCTCGGAAGGCAGTTCATCTCCCTGTGTAATCTCTCCTTTGGCCAACATGTCTTTAAACTGTTCAATAATATCATCGGAAATTTTTCTTGGTGAAATTTTTTTAAACACAAACTGTTCCTCATTCGATTAACATTTTTTAACCGCTTGGTTTTTTTAGATTGAACAGCTATCAATTGGCAATTAAAAACTTTTTTAATTCTTAAAATT
>CBFDCD010000206.1:0-3221 GCA_965603225.1 uncultured bacterium | reverse complement strand
CTCGTTGAAAAATATCTGGCAAAAGAGGGTGCAAGGATATTTGTTTCAGATACCAGGAGAGATCCGGTAAAAAAGCTAATTAAACAATTCCCCCGGAGTGTAAAGGAAATCGATAGTAAAGATATCTATACAATCGATGCGGATATCTTTGCACCATGTGCCATTGGAGGTATTATAGACGGAAAAAATATTAAGGAGCTGAAATATTCTATCATAATAGGAGCGGCAAATAATCAACTTAAGGCCACAAGCCAGGAGGAAGAGATAAGGCTTTCAAAAGAGCTTGCCAAAAGAGATATACTATTCCAGGTCGCATGGATGCATAACACCGGCGGTGTCATAGCAGGCATGGAAGAGTATGTTAACCGGGAAAAGGCAAGCATGAATAATATAATGTCCCATACTGAAAAGGTTTGCAAGACAGGAGTACGAGAAAATCTTTATTCTTCAGAAAAAGAGGGCCTCACGCCAACAGAAAGGGCTTATAAATATTATGGCTCCAAAATATACCCAATGTAATTGAAGATTGACGATTGAAGATTGACGATTTATTGAAATTACCATATTTCAATTTCACTTTTTAGAGAGTTTTGCGTCTTTATCTATTTTAATTATGGTTTTTTTTGTGTTTAACCAACAACAAGGAGGTAGTATTATGAAAAGGGTAATGGTTTTTTTAATGTTTTTTGTGGCATTAGGACTCATTTTCGGGCCCGGACTCTCGGCAAAGATGATACGTATTGGAGAGGCGCAAATTGTGGCCCATCCAGCCCTGGATAGTGACTCAAAAGGATTTAAGGCCGCCTTGGCAGAGGAAGGTTTCATTGAGGGAAAAAACGTCACATTTGACAGGCAAAATGCCCAGGGCGATCAACCAAACTGCGCTATAATTGCCAGAAAGTTTGAAGATGATAAGGTTGACCTTGTCCATGCCATAAGCACACCGAATGCTCAGGCACAGGTTAAGGTGAGTAAGGCAATACCCATTGTTTTTTCCTCTGTTACTGATCCTGTAAAAACAGGTATAGTCCCAAAGATGGGAAAAACCGGCACCCATGTGACTGGCGTAAGTGACAGGTGGCCTATTAGCCTGCAATGCAAGATGTATCAGGATTTAGTGCCTAATGCAAAAAGATGGGGAACGATTTACAATCCTGGAGATGTAAACGTTACATTTCACATAAAAGAAATGAAAGAAACCATAGAGGGAATGGGATTGAAGTTTATAGAGGCCCATATTTCTACCAGCTCCGAGGTTATGCAGGCCGCTCAGAGTCTTGTGGGAAGGGTAGATGCAATCCACATTACCTCTGACAATACCTGTGTCTCTGCCTTTGAGTCCATCGTAAAGATCTGCAATGCAAACAATGTTGCCCTTTTTGCCGGAGACAGAGACAGCACCCCAAGGGGCGCTGTAGCTGCCTATGGGCCAGATTATTTCCTGGTAGGGTATACAGCCGGCAAAAAAGCCGCAATGATATTGAAGGGTAGAGATCCAGGCGAAATCCCTGCAGGGCTGGCATTAGAATACAGTCTATGGGTAAGCCTGAAAAATGCAAAGGCACAAGGAGTAAAGCTCCCAGTTACATTGGTAAAAAAAGCTGCGGACAAGCTGTGGGATGAACAGGGAAATGTGATAAAAGGAAAATAACATAAACGAATCTGTGAGGGAGGAGATTTTCCTCCCTCCATCAATATGGTGGATCAATGTTTCTTAGCAGTTTTTTAAGGACTATACCTATATCTCTGGAACAGGGCCTGGCTTACGGGATTGTGGCGCTGGGAATAGTTATTAGCTTTCGTATACTGAAATTTCCGGACCTTACGGTAGATGGAAGCTTTCCATTAGGAGCGGCGGTAGTGGCACGCCTTATCATGGAAGGAGTGCCGCCGATTTACGGCGTTATTTCGGCCATTATCTTTGGTTTTATTGCCGGTTGTTTTACAGGTCTGCTCAATACAAAATTAAAGATTAACAGCCTGCTGGCTGGGATCTTGATGATGACCATACTTTACTCTGTTAATCTGCGTATAATGGGAAGATCCAACATACAGTTGCTGACGGTAAACACACTCTTAACCCCCCTGGAAGCCCTTGAAGTGAATCGTTTTATTCCAATTATTGCCTTTTTCTTTGTAGTGACAATAGGAATTAAAATACTGACGGATATGTTTTTGCATACACAGTTAGGTTTTGCTATGAGGGCTACGGGTGATAATGAGCAAATGATTCGTACACTCGGGGCAAATACGGATAATATGACTGTTCTCGGATTAGGTATTTCAAATGCCTTTGTGGCCCTTTCAGGCGCCCTTGTTTCTCAAGACCAGGGATTCTCAGATGTGGGGATGGGTATAGGGATGATAGTGGCTGGCCTGGCATCTATAATTATAGGAGAGGCCCTTTTTGGAACCAAAACCATACAGCGAATGACACTTGCTGCAATTGTTGGCTCAATCATATATAAGTTTATAATCTCCCTTGGTCTAAGATTAGGTCTGGCTCCGAGTGATCTGAAGATGGCCACTGGTGTAATGGTAGTATTAGCCCTTGGTATTCCAGCACTGAAAAAAGAGAAAGAGGGCAAGCTTCACTTGAGGGGGGTATGAGGATTAAAGGGGAACCATGATTAAATTAGGAGAAATAACAAAGATATTTTCAAAGGGCACTATAGATGAAAAGACAGCTATAAACTGTTTAACCCTCCACATCCGCAAGGGGGATTTTGTAACGGTAATTGGAAGCAATGGCGCCGGGAAAACAACTGCGTTAAATCTTATATCCGGTACATGTTCTACTGACGAGGGAGAGATTTTTATAGATGGAAGAAAGGTTACTAATCTACCTGAACATAAAAGGGCAAAGTTTTTAGGCAGAATTTTTCAGGACCCCCTTATGGGTACAGCCTCTTCAATGAGCATAGAGGAGAACCTTGCAATTGCCGACCTTCGGGGTCAGAGAAGGGGGCTTGGATGGGGTGTAAAGAAGACACGCCGAACGCATTACAGGGATATTCTCAAGATGCTGGATTTAGGGCTGGAAAACAGGATGAAGGACGTGGTAAGCCTTCTTTCAGGAGGCCAGCGGCAATCCCTGACCTTGCTTATGGTAACCCTCTCCCTCCCAAAGTTATTGCTTTTAGATGAGCATACAGCGGCCCTGGATCCTAAGACAGCCCAGCGTGTAATGGATCTTACGGAGAAAATTATACGGGAAAATA
>CBFDCD010000205.1:0-3270 GCA_965603225.1 uncultured bacterium | reverse complement strand
GTATTACCAGATTAAATAAGACCTGTCAAGACATGCTTAAGGCCATTCTTAAATATAATAATCTTTTATAAAACAGGTGGATAAAATGGATATAAGTGAACCAAAAATAAAAAAAGAAGAGATAGTGACCCTTAACGACGACCAGTTTAATGGTGACAATATATGCCTTGTGAGTGGTGCCGGCACAGGGATCGGGAGGGCAATAGCCATTGCAGCCTCAGCTAACAAATTAATGACCGTAGGCCTGGACATTAATGAGGAAGAAGGTAAAAAAACACAGGAATTAGCCCGTGAAATGGGCGGACAAATGGCCTTTATTAAAACCGACCTCACAAAGGATGAGGATATAGAATACGCCATAAAAGAGGCGGCAAAGCTTGGCAATATTAGATATGTGGCAAACATAGCAGGCATTCAGCATATTGATTCTATAGAAAATTTTCCTATGGAAAAGTACGACCTGATGCAGAGGATTATGCTGAGGGCGCCGTTTTATATCTCCAAATTAACCATGCCTTACATGAAAAAGAACAGCGATGGGATTGGTGTTATAGGTAACATGGCCTCTGTCCATGCACATATTTGCACCCTCAATAAGCCTGTGTACAATATAACAAAATTTGGATTACGGGCCTTGACTCAATCAATAGCAGCAGAGGGGGATGGAAAAATACGCTCCTTCTCGGTTAGCACAGGATTTATCAAAACACCACTTGCGTTAAACCAGATTCCTTCACAGGCCGAGCAAAGAGGCATAACCCCTGAAGAGGTTATTAGAGATGTTATGATGGGCTCATCCCGTATTAAGGAAATGATGACCCCTATTGAGGTAGCAAACCTTTTTCTATTTGGTTTTTCCAATTTTTCAAAGTACCTTATCGGTGGTGACCTCTTGTTCGACGGAGGCATGGTCCTTACCTATGCGGAAAGAAAAAAGGAAAACGAATAAACGTAAAAAATACCACTATACTGTTATAGGTGCACCTAAAAAGGAAATTTAAGGAATCAATAATGAAGGCCGAGCTACTGTGTGGAGAAAAAACAGTTGAAATAGATCTCCCATCTTCAACAACTGTTCTGGAGATGAAAGCACTCGATGGGCTTTCCGATCCTGAGGGTGCTGTAAATAATGCCCTTGCCGACCCTATTAAAAGCCCCCCTTTAAAGGAGCTGGCCCAGGGCAAGAAAAACGTCTGTATAGTTATCTCCGATTTCACCCGACCTGTTCCCAACAAGATAATCCTGCCCCCACTACTAAAGGTCCTTGAGCAAAGCGGCATAAAGAGGGACAATATCACTATACTGATTGCAACAGGCATGCACCGCCCAAACCTGGGAGAGGAACTGATATCCCTTGTGGGTAAGGATATAGTTGATAACTACAATATTGTAAATCACTATTGCCGGAAAGAAGAGGAATACCGAAAGATTGACGAGATAGAAGGTGCCCCCATTGAGATAAACAGGCACTATCTTGATGCAGACCTAAAGATATTGACAGGACTAATCGA
This sequence comes from uncultured bacterium, assembly GCA_965603225.1. Classification (GTDB taxonomy): domain Bacteria; phylum Desulfobacterota; class DSM-4660; order Desulfatiglandales; family B25-G16; genus M55B121. The sequence goes on along the minus strand of CBFDCD010000205.1, from coordinate 1,759 downwards.
GCCCCATTTCTACGCAGGCTACTCAGGGGGCAGAAAGGCTATTCTGCCGGGGATTTCAAGCTTTGAAACAATGAAGTTTATGCATTCCTACAAGATGATCGACCATCCCGATGTTACAAGCTTAATCTTAGACGGAAACCCCTTTCACGCATACGGGATTAGAGTGACTGAATTGGCCGGGGCGGATTTTATCTTAAATGTTGTAATCAATAAGGAAAGGAAGATATCAGGGGTCTTTGCCGGTCACTATGACCATGCCCATCTGGCTGGATGTGACATGGTGTACGAACATTCAGCAGTGAAGTTGGATAGACGGTTTGATATGGTGATAACCTCAGGCGGGGGCTATCCCTTGGACGCCACCTTTTATCAGGTCAGCAAGGCCCTTGTCTGCGCCAAGGATATTTTAAAGAAGGGGGGGATCATAGTAGTTGTCAGTGAGTGCAGGGAAGGTCTGGGCGGTGAAGAATTTTGCTCCATCCTACGAACCGTGCCAAGCCCTCAAGAATTTTTTAAAGACTATTGTGATCCTAAGGATTTTGTGATAGATCAGTGGTGTGCGCAGAGCATATACCAGGCCACAGATCATGCCGGAGAAGTCTATATATACAGTCCAGGCTTAACTGTCGGGGATGTTAAAAACATGGGCGCTGTTAAAATTGACAATGTGCAAAATACCATAAATGAACTGCTCATGGTAAAAGAGGACGTGGTTGTAATCCCAGATGGTCCATATGTCGTTGGGATGGTTGACTAAGGGTAATCATGTCTGAAACCACACAGATTGTCTTAGGTGTCATCTTTCTGATAGTTGTTTATATCCTTACCAGATTTGGCATTGCAAGCCGCATGAAAAAAACCGCAGAGCGTATAATACGCGATATCAAGAGACAGGATGCCATTGATCCTGCCTCTGCCGTTGACCTTCCGTATAAAAAGCCAAGTTTTTTTCATATAGGGATGAGAGACTATGGGCATAAGGCACTTGAATCATTAGTGCATGAAGGAATTGTAGGAAAAACAGAAGACGGCAAATATTACCTGAAAAAAGGCTGAAGATATTTTCATTATACTCGCAAGAAAGGGGGTGAAAATAGACAATTATTGGTTTTGTTAAAATGATTTTTTAAACTTTTAAAAATTAATTCAGGAGGTAACGGTATGAAGAAAATTGGATTAGCTTTATTATCATTATTCGTGGGCCTTGCTTTTTTGCTTGGACCAGCCTCAGACTCATTCGCGAAAAAGAAGTATGTCAAGTTTGGCGCAGATAAGAGAGCTACAGAATGGAAGGGTAAAAAATGGACAACCTCTGATAAAACATTTAATTGGCGCATGGGTGATCCCTGGGGGGGGCTGCTTTTTCATGACATCAGCATCCATTTTGCCGACAGCGTCAGGGCTGCCAGTGGCGGCAGGCTTAATATAAAGGTCTTCCCTACCGGCGCCATTGTTCCTGCCATGGAGATAATTGACGCTACAGCAAAGGGTACCCTGGATTGTTTTCATTCATGGCCAGGATACTGGAAGGGAAAGAATGAGGCATTTGTTGCATTTGCATCCGTTCCATTCGGCCTTGACGCCGAGGGCTATAATATCTGGTACTATGAGCGTGGAGGAAAAGAGATCTTTCAGGAGCTTTATGGTAGGTTTGGATTAATTGGCTTTTTCGCTGCAAACGTTGGGCAGGAGCTGGGACTTCACTCCAACAAACGGGCCACAAAGATGGCGGACTTTAAGGGAATGAGAATAAGGACTC
>CBFDCD010000204.1:0-3279 GCA_965603225.1 uncultured bacterium | reverse complement strand
GATGTGTACCAAGCAGGCACCTGACAGGCAGCCAACCCCTGACGCAATAAAAACGGCAATGGCCTTGTATAGTGTAATGTTTATCCCGGAGGCCCTTACTGCCTGGTCATTGTCCTTGACTGCACGGAAAACAAGCCCAATATCCATGTTAACCAGACGTCTTATTCCGAAAAGGAATAGCAGTGTCATAAGTATAATAAAATATTGCTCAGTCCATGTGCTTGAAAAACTTTCAACCCCCATTATCCCATCAGTGCCTCCTAAAATATCTAATGCCTCAATAATTCTCGCTGCAACTAATGGGTACATGAGGGTCACAATAGCAAAATATACACCCCTTAACGGGAGACAGGGAAGAAGTAACACAGTGCAAATAGCGGCACCAATCAATGCTGCAAGAGGAATTGTAACAATGGGTGGAAGACCTGCTGATGTGTTGAGAATTGCTGCCAAATATCCGCCGATACCGATAAAAAAAGCCCCTCCCAATGAGACCAGACCCACAAAGTGGGCCAGAAAATCAAAAATTAGCGCCAAGAGTGCGTATACGCATACAATTGAAATAACCCTTTGCCAGTACATGCCCGGCACAACAAACGGGAGCATTAAAATCCCCACTATCAGCACTAATCTTGGCATGGTTAAATAGGAGAGCTCTCTCCACGACATGAGGGCATATATTTTATCTGTGCGGATTTTAATGCCGCGATCTAATCTTTCTTTACGACGTTCTTCCATATTCGACTCTAAACCCTTTCTTCCAGTTCCTTCTGCCTCCCGAAAAGGCCTGAAGGCCTTAAAATAAGAGTAAGTATGATTGCCAGCAGGGCCACCACCATTTGAAAATGAGATCCCAAATATACTACGGTTAGAATTTGGGCAAAACCAATAAGAAAGGCTGCTATAACCGCCCCCATCCAGCTTCCTAAGCCACCTACTATACAAACAGCAATAGCAAGTATCAGGACGTTGTACCCCGACTCTACTACAATATTTCCCAAAGGGAGCAAGAGAACAGCGGCCAGGCCCGCAAGGGCGGATCCAAAGCCCATTGCCACTACCGCCATGAAATCGGAGTCTATTCCCAACATAAGGGATGCACGCTCGTCTTGTGCCATTCCCCGAAGGGCCAGACCTATTCGTGTGTGATGGGTAAAAAACCATAGGAAGATAACAACTCCGGCGCCTGCCCCAACAACTATCATCCTATGAAAATCTACAGGTATGTCCCCTATATCTATGCTCCCCTCTAAAAACACAGGCAGGGTATATGTCATTCCCTTAAAGCCGCCCCATCTCAAACCTTCCAGAATGGCCACGCCAATGGCATAGGATGCAATTATTTCCGATGTTGCCATCCCCCGAACCCGTATCAGTATGAACTGATAAATAAGCGCACCTATAATGCCTATAATAATAATTGAGAGGAGAATGCTTATCAGGTAATTTACACCCAATCCGCGAAAAAAACTCCATGTAATAAAGCCTGTTACCACATAGAGTGCGCCATGGCCGAAATTAGGCAGACGGCTTATGCCGTAAACAAGGGCAAAGCCCAATGCCATTAGTGCTAAGGCTACGCTGTTAATCGTTCCGTATATTAAAATTCCCATTATATAATTTAGTTAATTGTTGAAATGTTTTAACTATTCAGGTTGTTAGGTTGAAGACTAAAGGCTAAAGTATTTTAGCCAACTCAAATGCCCGGAGTTTCGTTTGATCATGCCTGTCTGCATGCAACGTACAGTCAGGCATGATTTATTACTATCAGCCTTCTACCTTCAGTCTATCCACCTGGGTAGTTACGAATTATACAACATGACGGGCTGCACCAAATCAACGGCGCACTATTTGAAATAGCAATGTGCAGCCCTGTGAAATGCCGACATGTTACTTCTTCATCCATGGAGGCAACTGTATAGTGCCTGTAGCAATGCTTTTTGGGAAAACCACGACTCTTTTTTTATCCTGCCATTGTAGTATAGTTCCCACAGCGCCTTCTTTCGGATCCAGACTCGGGATGACCTGATGGCTTTTGGGGTTGAATCTAAGACGCCCGTATACACCCATAATGTCCGTCTTTTCCAGCTCAGCTACAACCTTATCAGAATCAAGTGTGCCGGCTCGTTCAATTGCGTCCCTCAGAACATATACTGCCATATAACTGCTCGAACTACCTAAACCTTCAGGTTCTATATTCCATTTTTTGGTATATGCATTATAAAATTTCATGGTCCACGGTGTAGCATCGGAAGGGGCATTTCCAGCATTGACTACATTGCAGAGGGTATATTCTCCTTTGCCTTCCGTAGCTTTCCAAAAGCCTGGCTGCTCTGCTGCGGCAAGGGTTGATCCGAATGGAAGGGCCGGTATTTTCATATCATACCACTGTTTCAGCAGTATAGAGCTCTCCGGCATATCCATCCAAATATTGAGAATCTCAGCGCCGGCCTTTTTTGCCTTAAGCAATCCCATGGAAAAATCACCTGTGCCGGTAGGGAAAATTTCCATCCCTTTTACGTCAAAACCTTTCTTGGCCGCAACCTTGGAAATTATATTTCCCGCACCCCTGGCATGGGAAACATCCTGCACCATCACGAAGATTTTATTTAGATTGTAATTTTTCTTAAGTTCCGCGAAGCAGGCTAAAATTTCCCCAACTAACTGTTTTGCCTCTCCATGTATACGGAAACAGTACTTGTACTTATCATAATTCTTTTCCACCATGGCATGATACTTAGGGGTTAACACGCCTGTGCTGACTATGGAAATCTTTTTGTATTTAGACAAAAGCGGCATTGATGCCAGGGCCGCTTCAGAGCGAACCGGGCCACCTAAAAGGAAATCCGCTTTCTTTTCGAGGATAAGCTTCTCTACCGCCAGAAGGGCCTCGCTTACCGGCACCCCAGGCTCCAGGTCTCTGGTATCTATTACCTCGACTTTAAAAAGACGTTTTTCCCCTCCTACGTTAACGCCTCCCTTGCCATTTATTTCATCAACCGCCAGTTTAATCCCTCTCTCAGCATCCCAGCCATAGAGAAATGCTGTTGATAAAGGGCATCCTATAATAATGGGTTTGGCTGCCACTGCTGAAGAGATTGGAAGTGCAATGAATGCCACTGATAGTAAAAAAAGTATGGTAAAAAATTTAATTTTCATGACGATCCCTCCTTTAAAGTTTATCTGATCTGTCTGATTTTTTTCACCTCCTTTCTTCACAATAGGTAAACCTTTCACAAAATTTGAAAAATCTTGCTGCGAGCCGTTTTGCGGAAATCA
>CBFDCD010000203.1:0-3314 GCA_965603225.1 uncultured bacterium | reverse complement strand
GAGTCCAACCCCAAGTACCTCGAAGTACCCCAAGCGTGAACGGCGTATACGTGCCTGCGATCAGCAGGAAGATGGCGCCATGGTCAAGAATCTGGAATACCCGTTTGGCCTTATTCCTTGCCAACGTGTGGTAAAGCGTGGATGTGATGTACATAAGCACCATCGTGAACGCGAAGATGCTCGCGCCTACAACTCCAGCAGTGCTGCCACGCTGAACGGCACAGAATACAAGAACTGGGGAGGCAGCAACTGCCGCCAAGAAGCCTATACCGTGGCTAACGCTGTTCGCGATTTCCTCCCCGAGGGACTGCGCACGTTCTTGTGATGCGAGCGCCTTGGTCATGGAAATAAATCCTCTGCTGTTTAACGCCCACCATCACAGGTGAGCAGGGTTTACGGACTTCGCAAATGAGGTGGCGAAAGGTACGCTCTTTTAAAATTCAATAACTCAATCAGTAAGTAAAAACTCACCATTTTTGTCTATTGACTCTCATGTTGATTAGGCTAAATGATAGCGACTTAATTGTTTAAAATTAATTCACAATTCAAGCTTTGACACCACTATCATTGAAAAACCGTGAACCGTGAACTGTTAACTTTACGAATAAAGGATAAAATTAATCCTGCCAGCCATGTACGCCAATCAAATTTACAAACCGGCATCCACCAAAATTCTTCTCTTCCAGGGCCCTTCCCTTTTTTGTAATGAGTATTAATTCCTGACTGTGTCTATCTCCCACAGGGATAATCATCCTTCCATTGTCTGCCAATTGATCTGTAAGGGGTTTTGGTATACTTGGTGCGCCGGCAGTTACCATTATGGCATCAAATGGGGCATATTCATTCCATCCTAATGTTCCGTCAAAGGCCTTGAAGAGAATATTGTCATATCCTGTCTTGGCTAACAATTTCCTGGCGTTGACCAGGAGTGATTTGATCCTCTCTACTGTATACACCCTGTTGGATAATTCAGCTAATATTGCAGTTTGATACCCGGAGCCGGTTCCTATCTCAAGGGTTTTTTCAATCCCTGTTAGCTTCAATGCCTCTGTCATGAGGGCCACTATGTAAGGTTGCGATATTGTCTGTTTTTCACCTATAGGAACCGGATGGTCGTTATATGCCTCTCCTGAAAGGGCCTCTTCAATAAAAAGGTGCCTTTGGACCTTACCCATTGCCTTAAGAACACCCTTATCTCTTATTCCCCGGGGAATTAACTGGTTTTTGACCATTCTCTCCCGTGCAAGTCTTAAATCATGGGTCATACAATATAAAGTCCTTGTCTTTTTTTGTATCTTACAAATAAATTTATGTTCAAAACGTGCAGAAAACTTTTACCGCCACCAAGACACTAAGTCGCCAAGAAAAACATGAAAGATATTTACTTTGTGTCTTTGTGACTTTGTGGCAAAACCCCGTATCCGGTACGGGACATGCCCGATCCGGGGTCAGCCGGAATGATGGGAAAGAGAATTTTTCAACTTTTCAGGAATCCATCATAATAGACCTGCAAGCGTCTTCATACTAAATTAGTCCCCTATCCACGCCACAGGCTATCAGCCTTTCAAATTCCTGTGCAGGGCGAAAATATGGGATAGCATATTTACCATAAATCTCTTTTAATCGCTCATTAACGAAGCTGACACCCTTTTGGCTAACATACCGGGCAGGACCATGCCAGCAATCGGGAAATCCAATTCCCATTATAGCGCCAATGTCCATGCTAAAGTAATCTCGCAGTACCCCTTCATCAAGACAGAGAAATGCCTGGTTAACCATGGAAAGCAGGAGCATATCCTTAGCTTCTTCTCTATCAGGTACGGAAAGGGATGTATCAGGAACAATAAATTCCAGTGCAGATCTATCCGGTTCCATTTTATTTTTATAAAAGCACGGCTTTCCTGCGCCGGTATATCCTGCCTCATACATCTTAATGAGGGTATTCGGCACCGGCAGCAAGTCCGGTTTTCTGGAATTCATGAACAATCCTGCATGGTAGACCACATTTCCGCCGGCAGTACCATAAACATTTAATGGACCCTGAGGAAAGCCTGCTTCAAGGGCTAAACGGTCTATTTCCCATGGGTCAAGTCCCATTTCAGCGAGATAAAAACCTGTCATAACAAAAACGCCGAAGGTTCGACTGGTATAAAAACCAGGGCCGTCACCAACTATTATACAAGTCTTCCCCTGGTTTCGACCCAATGTTACGGCTGTAGCTATTGCTTCATCAGAGGTATCAGGTCCTTGAACCACCTCAAGCAGGGGCATCAAAGGTACCGGCGAAAAATAGTGCATACCTACCACCAGTTCCGGATAATCAGACCCTAAGGAAATTTCCCCCATCGGCATAGTAGAGGTATTAGAGGCGAATACTATATGGGGGTTTACATCCTGCACATCCCGCAATATCTTTTTCTTTAGATTGAGATCCTCAAAGACCGCCTCAATAACAAGGGGCGTTTCCTTCAGTTCTTCGTAATCTGTTGTTACACGGATATTGCTCATCAACCTGTCTCGACGTTTCCGGAGCCACCGTCCCTTTTGAACCAATTTGTCCAGTCCGTTACCAATATTCTCCTTAGCCGCCTTTGCAATTGATTCATCCATATCTATTAATACTACATTCATGCCCTTATCAGCACAGACCTGTGCTATCCCCTGGCCCATCAAACCGGCGCCGATAACAGCTACATTATTGATACTTACTGCCTTTTTGTTATTAATCTTGGCTAATTTAGACCCCATGCCTGTCAATGAGAAAAAAAGATCGATCTTGTTATTTACATTTGGGTCGGTAATAAGCGGAGCAAAGTGATCTACCTCCCTTCTCGCAGCTTCAACAAACGGTACATCAAGGCCCCCTTCAATGGCATCCAGTGCGGCCTTGAAATATGGTTTTTCCGGGCAAACAGTATAACGATTGCGCATTTTCTTGATAATTTCTCTTTGCTTTTCTCCACTCAACAAAAAGGGCTCATTCCACTCAGGATCGTAGTTTCTATTTATTATACCCTTATTATCCTCAATCCATTTTTTGGCCTTTTGCAGGGCTTCCCCCTCGGAAACCATGGTAATTAGGCCGGAGTCTACATAAAACTCCGCAGGCATCGTTTTGCCCCCTAAAATAATATTGAGTGAGTTTTCAAGGCCAAGTAACTTTTTAAGGGTTTCAGGGCCGCCGCCGGCAGGAAAGAGCCCTAGGTTTACCTCTGGAAATCCAAGCTTTGACCCGGATGTAGCGAATATATGGTCGCAGCCCCACAAGAGGGTTTCAAAACCGCCTCCAAGGGCTGTCTGACCTCTAAGGACGG
>CBFDCD010000202.1:0-3364 GCA_965603225.1 uncultured bacterium | reverse complement strand
TTTTACTATCCAAGGTAGATCATGCCCAAGGTGTTAAGGCTGCTTCTATGCCTGATGATCAGTCAACCGTTATCGGCTGAATTCGATAGTTATTTACACTCTCTTGCCTTACTTAATTTCCCTTGAACTCCGGTTTCCTTTTCTCTAAATACGCGTTAAGAGACTCTAATAAATCCTCCGATGGAAGGATCATGGCTGATTTCGCTGCATTATACTCAAGGCTTTTCGCAATCGGAACCTCTTCGTTGTGTAAAAGCACCTCTTTTGCCCCTTGAACAGCGAGGGGCGGGTTACCTGCAATTTCCCCGGCTATTTTATCCACCTTTTCAAACAACACCTCTGGTGTTTCAAAAACCTCATTTACCAACCCTATCCTTTGTGCTTCTTCAGCTCCAATGGAGTGCCCCCGAAAGGCCATTTCCCTTGCCTTTCCACGGCCTACAATCTTCGGCAATCTTTGCAACCCTCCAACATCCGTGATAATTGCAAATTTTGCCTCTGGAAGGGAAAAGACAGCGTCGGTCGAGCAATATCTCATATCACATGAGCAGGCAAGTTCTAGGCCGGCACCCAGGCAGTGCCCTTGAATAGCTGCAATGACTGGAACTCGCAAAAGCTCTAATTCCGTATGTATGGACTGAATCATTTTTATGAGGTTAAAAAGCCGTACCTTTTGTTTTGCAGAGCTGCCCTTTGACAATTCATCTATCACCTTGTTATCCGGGTTTAGGTCCAGGCCTGTGCAAAAGGAATCTCCTTCACCCTTTAATAAAACAACCCTCACATCCTCATCCATAGACACCTCTTTTACGGCGTCGGCCAGGGAAAGCCAGAGATCGTAACTCAGAGCATTCCTTTTTTCCTGTCTCCGTAATGTAATTGTCCCAATTAATCCGTCTTTTTCAAATGTGGTTAGGCCTTTCTCATACTCCCTATCAGACATATTCCTCTCCCTTCAAACTCTCAACATAATGCTGGGCGGAGAAGGCGGCTGTTGCCCCATCCCCACATGCAGTGACAACCTGTTTGAGGTTTTTCTTGCAACAATCACCGCATGCGAAAATACCCTCTCTTGATGTTGCCATCTCCTTATCAACAAGGATATAATTATCATCGCTTTTTTTGACAGTAGTGCCAAGAAAATCAAGGTTTGGTATATATCCGATAAACACAAACACGCCGCTCACTGGAAGATCCTTATTTTCTCCGGTTTTAAGGTTTTTCAGCCTTAAACCTTCAACCATTTTCTGTCCATAGATTTCATCAACAACTGAATTAAAAACAAGCTCTACCTTTTCATCTTTAAATGCCCTTTCCTGGAGTATTTTTGTTGCACGCAGCCGGTCTCTCCGGTGGATAATATACACCTTGCTTGCAAATCTTGTTAGAAACATGCCTTCTTCGACTGCTACGTCACCTCCTCCTATTACCGCCACTGGAACATCCCTGAAAAACGCACCATCACAGGTAGCGCAATACGAAACGCCTTTCCCTGTGAATTCAGCCTCACCGGATACCCCTATTTTCCTTTGTTCATTTCCTGTAGCGATTATAATAGAAAGACATTGATAAGGTACGGTATCGTTATCTACAAAAACCTTCTTTATATTATTTTCTTCGCTGAATTCAATCCTGTTCACCTCTCCATACAGTATAATCGTGCCAAAGGATTTAGTCTGTTCTTCCATGTTGTGGATAAGTTCCGCACCGTAAATTCCATCAATAAAGCCCGGGTAATTTTCAATCTTATCCGTAAGGTTTGCCTGACCACCAACACCTAATTTTTCAATCATTATTACAGAAAGCCGTGCCCTTGAGGCGTATATGCCTGCAGTCAAGCCTGCAGGCCCTCCACCTATTATTATAACATCAAAAATCTCCGCCTTGTTTAGCGAGTCGTCACTCATAATCTGTCTCCTTATTTATCTATAAATCTACAGTCTAAATTTGATGGTGCCGTAAACAGTTACTTTCTCCTCACCGTAACTATGCCATTGTCCTTCTCTGCTGCCAAAACAAAATCAAATATGTCTCTCTGCAGACAGAAAAAAGGGTCCTCTCTGGGCAGGTACGGCGTGTCACCTTTTAAAAACTTCTGGGCAGTTTCATTAAATATAATGTTCTTTAATACCTCAAGATGGTCATAGTGTCTCCCGGCAAGAAGATGCTCCAAATAATCAGCGCACCCTTCATCTTCCGGCGATGAAGCCATTCCCCGAGATCCCATTGCCACAATAGTAATTAAATCAGGTTGCTGGTCTTGAGAAAGCAAGTATTTGGATATTGCGCCGGCCATTACATAGCTGCCCAGTATTACCATATCTGCATGGTCAATAGCGCTTAGCACGCCGCGAACACCCGCCGTAGTCCTTTGAACCACCATCCGCCCATCAAAAAATCCCCGAGGTTTTTTTATGATTTCCGAGGGGGAATTCCCCATATCAAAGTCTGGTATCAATTGTTCGTTAACCTCACCAGACAGGATTACATCGCCATAATCTAATTTTAGGGACAAGGCCTCTTCAGGGCTATCTACAAGTATTACTCCCCGGGCACCATAATGAAAAAAAAGTGGGGTAACGGTAAATGCCCTGAAAACATCTATAATAATTGCAACACCTCTGGCCCTTTTGGCCCCTTCCATAAGTCTTTCCCTGATAATCTTCATAAATCAAACCTGCAATCTTATGAAATTAAAATTAGCAATTATAGCCTAACAATTGACAACTATTTTCAAGATTTAGATATTAAATAACGGTTTGTCAAGTAGTTGATAATTTTACCTGGATACTATAAGAAATGTGCAAAATAAAATGGCAAGTTTTTTAAAGGTTGGAAACTCACCGTTCTCTCCCGGTCGGAGGTCCTCAAAACCAGAGGGAACGGTGGATCGGAGACAAATATTACAATATTATCCCAGTCTCTTCAAATCTTCTACAAGGCCCTGGACTGCCTTGGCTGAATTCTGAAGCGCCTCGTTTTCACTATCTGTCAGCTTTATCTCTATTACTTCCTCAACACCGGATGAGCCAAGCTTTACAGGCACACCTATAAACAAGTCTTTTACGCCATATTCGCCCTGTAAATATGTAACGCATGGGAGTATCTTTTTCTTGTCCTTTAGAATCGCCTCCGCCATTTCAACAGCAGCAGATGCAGGGGCATAATAGGCACTGCCTGTTTTAAGCAAACCAACAATCTCGCCACCGCCACTTCTGGTTCTTTGAATAAGGGCCTCAATCTTTTCAGGCGGCATAGAAAGGTCCTTTGAGACCCGCTTTATGAAATCGGCAAGTTCATCATCGTCAAATACATCCTGCAGAGAGAGCATCTTCTCACCATGCTGAAGAGTATTAAATCCTCC
>CBFDCD010000201.1:0-3389 GCA_965603225.1 uncultured bacterium | reverse complement strand
TAAAATCTGAGTATTCGTACAGCCAGGAAGACACTAAGAGCCTAAAACAATTCATTATTTCTTACGCACAGCAGAATATAATATCTGTAAATCTTTTTGGGAATTATTATCCTTTTTTCTTATACTATTTTGAAATTCATATCTTTCCTTCGTGACTTGGTGTCTTGGTGGCAGAACTGTTACAAAATCTGATAATCTTGGGAAAAGTCTTCTGATAGTGATTTTTCGCCACTTTTTTAAGGCTGCGCAAAACGTTGCTCTTCGTTTCCCTATCAGGGTTCGCAGACAGCACAGAAAAAAATTAAAGACCCTGTATCTCCACTGCCTGTGTGGGATGAAAATTTTTATACCATTTCATATAAATAATATGCAACGGTAAACATTGATAAATGTTCATGGATTTTCTGAATAAAAATAATTTATTCCTACCAGCCTTAGACCCTCAGCCTATCCACTTATCTATCTACAGCAATTAGACACCCATTAAAAATAGAACCTTACAAATGATAAATTCCATATGATAATCATTCTTGACATAAAACCCTCTCTTTTTTATAATCGTACGTGAATTGACAATATTCATTACAGCACTTTCCTAATAGAAATGCTAAAAAATTCTACTTTAGATAAACAAATGAAAGATGCAGCAAGATAAGGAAGAAAATCAATGGATGAGATAGAAGAACTCCGCCAGTATATAAATAAATTAGAGTCTTCAATAACCAGGCACCAGGACCCTGGATATGTACAAAGGCGCATTAAAGAGCTGGCTATCTTACATATCATTGGCCACCAGCTACAATCTCTGCAAACACCTGAAGAATTAGCGCAAAAAATAGTCCGTATGTTGAGAGAAATATTTGGATATAATTATGGTGCAATTCTTTTAATTGATAGGCCAACCGGAAACCTTACCCTCCTTGCCTCATTCGAGGAAGAAAACAATTCTTTCCTTGATAAAAAAGAAAAAGACCTTATAAAACCCGATTGCCCAAGAATAGGAAAAGGCATAACCGGCATAGTAGCGCAAACAGGCCAAAGCATTATGCTAAACGATGTACGTACGGATCAGCGATATTTGGTTAAAAGACCGAATGCCCTTTCAGAGCTATGCGTTCCCATGCATATTGACGACCAGATAATTGGGGTAATAAATATTGAGTCAATGGAACTAAATGCCTACACGGAAGATGATCAACTTTTCATGGAAACTATTTCAAGCCAGATTGGTGTTTCTATAAAAAATGCCCGGCTGTATGGGGAATTAAATAAGGAGTTAAAAAAGCAAAGTCTGGCGAAAAAAGCTTTGGAACAAAGTGAAAAAAAATATCGGAATCTTTTTGACAATATAAGCGATTTTATTTACACCCATGATCTTAAAGGACGCTTCATTACCGTCAACAGAGCGGCCGCAGAATCTCTGGGTTACACGACAAAGGAACTAATTGGAAAAAATATAAGTGAATTTATGTTGCCTGAGTACCGCCAGGCTTTTTATAACGAATACCTTACACAAATAAAGAAGAAGGGCTCATATAGAAGCGTATCAGTATACCTATCCAAAAATAAAAAAAAGTACCATATAGAACACAACGGCACACTTGTGAAAAAACAGGGCGGGGAATCATTTGTTTATGGTTCAGGCCGTGATATTACTGAGCGAATTAAGGCTCAACGGAAGATGAATGATTTACAAGAACAGCTTTTTCAGGCCCAAAAGATGGAGGCCATAGGTACACTGGCAGGGGGAGTTGCCCATGATTTTAACAACCTCCTTATGGCAATCCAGGGAAATGCCTCTTTAATGCTTATGGGCATTGATTCAAGCAACCCCTATTATAAAAGATTAAAAACTATTGAACAATCCGTTGACAGTGGCGCTGACCTTACCAGGCAGCTCTTGGGTTTTGCCAGAGAAGGCAAATACGAGACACGGCCTGTTGATATGAACAAGTTTGTAGATAAAACATCTGCCATGTTTGGCAGGACAAAAAAAGAGATTAAGATCAACAAGAAATACCAAAAAGATATATGGACAGTAAAAGTAGACCAGGGACAGCTTGAACAGGTATTATTTAATCTATATGTAAACGCATGGCAGGCAATGTCCGGCAGCACTAATGAAACAGAAAGCAGCAAAGGAGGCCCAAAACTTTACCTTGAAACACAAAATGTTAAACTTACGCGAGACCATGCTAAGACTTACGGTGTAAAGCCAGGAGATTACGTAAAAATCTCGGTTACCGACACTGGAATCGGCATGGATAAGGTAACTGTAGCTAAAATTTTCGAGCCATTCTTCACGACCAGGCAAATGGGCAGAGGGACAGGGTTAGGCCTTGCCTCTTCATACGGCATCATTAAAAACCATGGTGGAACTATAGATGTTACAAGTACCAAGGGCAAGGGATCTACATTTACAATATTTTTACCAGTAGCTGAAACAAATCAAACTGGTAACCTGTTAACGAAAGGGAAAGATAAAATTCAACGGGGCGATGAGACAATCCTTCTCGTTGATGATGAAGATATTGTACTTGATATTGGAAAAGATATGCTCAATGAATTGGGATACCATGTATTAACAGCAGGAAGTGGTGAAAAGGCAATCCAAACCTACAGCAATAATAAGGATGATATTGCCATGGTTATCCTTGACATGATCATGCCCGATATGGGTGGGGGGGAAACCTATAACAAACTCAAGGAGATAAACAAGGATGTAAAGGTTCTTCTCTCCAGTGGATACAGTGTTGATGGGCAGGCAAAGGAGATAATGCAAAGGGGATGTAACGGATTTATACAGAAGCCGTTCACCATGAGCAATATTTCCAATAAGGTTAGAGATGTTTTAGGAAATATTTAAAACGATACAAGGAATTGGCGGTGCTCAGCAATCTGCAAATTATTCCTAAAAACCCACATTTTCACCTGCAAATGACCTTTGCAAATCTTTAGATATTTGTCAAAATAAAGGGAGTTAGTTTTATAAACCAACTCCCTTTATTTTAATCTGGTGCCGAAGGCGGGACTTGAACCCGCACAGGCATTCACCTACTAAGTCCTGAACCTAGCGCGTCTACCAATTCCGCCACTTCGGCCTAAAATTAACTTGATTTATATTAAAAAAAAATTTACCTTTATGCGCACTATTTGTCAACAATTTATATGATTGTTTATTAAAAAGTAACGTAATTACTCAGGCGGTTAGACTGAAGATCCCGCCAAAGACGGGGTTAGTAAAAAACGGGAATACGGATCGTTTTGTCGAAGATCCCGTGTACGGGGAAGCCATATTTGGTACGAGAACCTGCTTTTTTCCACCAAAGTGCGTCAATCGTGCTTTTTGGACCCCTTCAGCCTTCAGTCTAAACCCCTTCAGCCTGACT
>CBFDCD010000200.1:0-3390 GCA_965603225.1 uncultured bacterium | reverse complement strand
CGGGTAAATTTGAGGCCTTTAGGCCGAGTTTTTGAAATTTAGCGAAGTATTTCATTAATCCCAAAACGGGCATCATGAGTGAGTAAAATGACTTTTTACGGGACCATCATTAATGCATCGTATATAATTTGTTCTCTTTACAGGTTCAAAACGCAGGTCTTAGTAAATTCATCTTTTTTTACGAGATGCTCAATCGCTGCATAATTCCGCAATTAATAAATAAGTTTTGCAGCTATTTGCAGGCGACGGATATAATTATCCCTGCCCTCTGAATCAAGACCTTTGTCTGTCTCTGTACCTCGTGCCTTTGCTCCTTTGAAACTAAGAATTTATAAAAAATCTGTCTAAGAGGACTATCACTCCCCTATTGTTTTTCTATATCTTACGCAGTTCTCATTGTTGCTGTTATGATCAAGAAAAGAAATGTGCGATATATTTCTGTAGGCCTTTTCTTTGGCCCCCTCAAGGGTTGAATCACCTGCTATTATATGCAAAACCCTTCCACCGTCTGTTACAAGACCCTTTTCTGCATCCTCCCTTACTCCTGAAAAATAAACGGCAATACCCTTCTCTATCTTATCTAATCCTGCTATCTTATGGCCCTTTCCATAGCGCCCGGGATATCCCTTGTTCCACCCCCTGCTTGCCTTTGAACGACCCTCCATGGTAACTACATCTACATAGTGCTGGTTATTCCACGTTGGGGTAATTCGGTCCAACGTACCTTCCCACACACCCATACCTATTTCAAGTAGATCAGTGCTCAATTTTCTGGAAAGGACCTCCCATTCAGGATCACCATGTCTGACATTGATTTCAAAGACATCCAGGTTGTTGTATGGATCAAGGTTCAAGCCGAAATACAATACGCCCTTATAATCCCATCCCAACCCTAAATCTCCACGATTATAAACAGCATTCACCGTTGGGTTTACAATCTCTTTTATGATTCTATTAACAAGCCATGGGGTCGTAAGCTTATGAGGCGCATAACACCCAGTGCCGCCAGTATTAAGGTTCCCTCCAAAGCCACTAATAGAATCCTCATCAACCGGATCAAAGGCCCTTTTGTAATCCTGCACAAACATCTTCAGAGGAAGCATATGCTCACCATCCAGGTAGGCAAAAAAGGAAATCTCTGTTCCGTATTTCATTTCCTCAATCACAACCTTTTCACCGGATTTTCCAAATATTCTGTCTATCATAATACTATTAATAGCATTTTCCGCTTGCTCAACATCTTCACAACCAACAGCGCCCTTCCCTGCAGCAAGACCGTTTGGTTTCACAAAAACCTGATACCCTATATTTCTAACATATTTTTTGGCATCTTCCGCATTGCTAAAAACCCTGTATTCCGGCTTTGGTACACCTATTTCCATCAGTATATTGTCCGTAAATTCTCTGTCACTTTCTAATCTAACATATTCCCTCTTTGGGCCGATTGTCCGTACACCATTTTCGTTCAAGATATCTACCAGGCCTTCCTCAAGGGGGTTTTCAGATCCTATATCAACAAGGTCAATCTTTTTTTCAATGGAAAATTTTACTATATCGTTAAAATCTCTGATGTCTATAGATTCTATTAATTTTCTCTTACCCTTTGGTGTATAAAAAACCCCAGCGTTTCCCGGCAAAAAGTATACCTTTTCTACATGCTGACTATCTCCATATTTATCAGCAAGGGCATGATCCCTTCCTCCAGTACCATATACAACAACTTTCATTTTTCCTCCTTTAGAGCAATGGCGTTTATTCTCAGACAACTAATATTGGGTAAAGATTATCTTTTGATACATTCCGAAAAGGTAAACAATAAAATCTATTTAAGACTGATTGCAGTATCATTTTAGCTATCAACTTATATTGAGATTATATAAGGTTGTCAACATTAATTCCAGGCCATTTATAGCGTCTCGGCATTTAAAAAGATACTAATCAAATCATACTGCCTGCCCGCTTTAACTGAGCGAGCTCGGGCTCGCTTTGGCGGGCGGCTTGATGATTTCCGGCTGAGTTTTTGGTGATGAGCAAGGTATTTTATGAATACCAAAATGGGCTTTATGAAGAAGTGAAAGTTTTTTACGGGACCATCAATCTTTTGCCTTTAATTTTTTTTATACCAGTGTTACATAAACAGTGATTACTCACGTAGTCAGGCTGAAGGGGTTTAAACTGAAGACTGAAGGGGTCAAAAAAACCGTCGATATCAATTCCAATGAAAAGGATAATTTAATAATGACAAAAAAATTCAAAAATATAGAAACTAAGCTAATTCATGCAGGCGAACCGGAACCATTAATCAACGGTGCGGTTAGTATGCCAATATTTCAATCTTCCACATATGAATACACCGGAGCCACCGGTTATCATAATCTCAGATACATTCGATTAAACAATACGCCAAATCACGTAACACTGCATCAAAAACTGGCTGCCCTGGAGAATGCTGAAGACGCCCTTGTAACGGCCAGTGGTATGGCTGTAATTTCAACCATAATCCTGACCATTTTATTGCCTGGGGATCACCTATTGGCGCAAGAATGTTTATATGGAGGAACATACGATTTTATTACTAAAGACCTTTCCGCCATGAATATATCAGTTGATTTTATAGAAGGTGATGACCCAGGCTCATGGGAACAAAAATTGAGGCCTAACACAAAAATGATTTATGTGGAAACAATGAGTAATCCTCTCTTGCAAATTGCCGACCTCGAGGCTGCTTCCAGCTTTGCAAAAAAACATAATATCGTTTCTGTAATTGATAACACTTTTGCAAGCCCTGTCAATTTTCGGCCACCTGAATGGGGGTTTGATCTGTCTCTCCATAGTTGCACAAAATACCTTAATGGTCACTCTGATATTGTAGCCGGGGCTGTTATAGGCCTTAAAAGCCTGATAGAAAAAATTACTTATAAGCTCAATCATCTTGGTGGTTCTCTGGATCCTCACGCTTGTTTCCTTCTCCACCGTGGCCTAAAGACACTTGCCGTGAGGGTTAGATATCAAAACGAAAGCGCACTCAAAATAGCCTCATTTTTAGAAAAACATCCGGCTGTTAAACATGTGAATTACCCAGGTCTTGAAAACCACCCGAATCATGGGCGAGCTGCTAAATTATTCGATGGCTTCGGCGGCATGATTAGCTTCGAAGTTGATGGAGATGCTGAAATGGCTGACCGTTTTATACAACATGCAACACTTCCAGTATGTGCCCCAAGCCTCGGAGGAGTGGAGACCCTTATTACAAGACCGGTAACTACCTCCCATTCAGGTATGTCTCCCGAGGAACACAAAGCCCTGGGCATCTCAGACAGACTTATACGATTATCTGTTGGCATAGAGTCTACTGATGACCTCATCGAAGATATTGATCAGGCATTGAAT
>CBFDCD010000199.1:0-3401 GCA_965603225.1 uncultured bacterium | reverse complement strand
TGCCTGGGTGGCGGAATTGGTAGACGCAAGGGACTTAAAATCCCTCGGTCCTTGTTGGCTGTGCGGGTTCGATTCCCGCCCTAGGCACCATAAATAAGGGGGTTAATTTTTGCCTGCAAGGGCATGGTTAGCCCCTTATTTATGAAAAGACGACGCCCTTACCTCAGTGCCGTAGGCCAACATTCCAGTCAAAAAACCCGCGAAGATGAAATGAAATCTGCCATGTCCCGTGATATTTTTTGCCTATATTTTCTCCAAGGTGGTGTATCCGAGGTGCAATAATTTAATTCCCCAATCCCTGAAAATTACCTCTACCTTTTCCTCGCCAAGAAATTTCGCTATCACACCAGGGCCAAAGGCTGGGTGGGTTATTTTGTCTCCCGGTTTAAGTGATGATGAGCCCCCAGCAGGTTCCTTTAACGTACTGGTAAAAGATCTGCTGTTTAAAATTTGTTCAGGCTTGGTATAGGAAGGGGCGGAGGAGTGGTAATCAATAACATCATGGGGCAGTGCGCTGATAAATGATGAAAGACCACCCTGGTAGTTATCGTTCCACCCTCCATTATGATAGGATAATTCTTGTGATGGATATACCATGATAAGCTTATCTTTGGCACGTGTAGTTGCAACATATAAAAGCCTCAGTTCTTCCTCTATACCTTCTGAATTACGGAATGATCTTCCCGGCGGAAAACGGCCATCAACAAGCCAGATGATAAAAACTATCCCCCATTCAAGGCCCTTTGCCGAATGCACAGTGGATAAAGTCAGATAATCAGACCTGTTTAAGGGCCTGATGTCTGAAGAACTTGCAGGTGGTTCAAGTGAAAGATCGTCTAATAATGATCGAAGGCTTTTATATCTGACGGCCATGGAAATTAATTGCTCTAACTCTTGTTTTCTCCTTGGGAAATCATCAAATTTTTCCTCTAAAAAAGGGGAGTAATAATCAATTGCAAGTTCTACGGCATTTTTGGGGCTTAAATCCTGCCGGGAAAGGGAGCGGAAGAGACTGGCCAGTTTATTTAATTCATCCTTATGTTTATTACCTCCAGGCCATTCATTTACCCTGAAAGGCAACATGTCTTCCCTTTTCATCCAGTCTGTTATTGCCTGACTCTTCCCCGGGCCAATATTCTTTATTAAACGTAAGAGACGGCCCCAGCTCAGGATGTCTCCCATATTAAGGATGATCCTGAGGTGGGCCAGCAGATCTTTTATATGGGCGGATTCCATAAACTTAAACCCGCCGAACTTGGCAAATGGAATGCCCCGGCGTGCAAGTTCAAGCTCCAATTCAAATGAATGGTAACCAGCCCTGAATAGAACAGCCATGTCCTTTAATGGTCGCCCTTTATCCAACAAGGTTTCTATGGTTCTGCATACATATACTGCCTGATCCCTTTCAGTGCCTGTATCAACGGCAATGGGAAGCTCGTTACCCTTCTTTCTGGTAAAGAGGCATTTTGTATATTTCTGCCTTGCCTGATTCATCAGGGCATTAGTCATATTCAGTATAGGCTGGGTAGATCTGTAATTTTCTTCCAGCCTTATAATCTTTGCCTCTGGGAAATTAGCTGGAAAATCAAACATGTTCTTGAAATTTGCCCCCCTGAATGAGTAAATAGACTGGGAATCATCACCTACTACCATTATATTTTTATGGTAAGAGCCAAGATACTTTATAATATCTGCCTGGATAGTGTTTGTATCCTGATATTCGTCCACCATTATATATTTGTATCTGTTCGCTAAATTTTGTCTAATTTCTTCGTTTTCCCTTAAAAGTTGCCTTAGAAAGATAATAAGGTCATCAAAATCCATGAGATTATTTTTTCTTTTATATCCCTTATATGCGTCAAACAGATATTCTATCTGCGGGAGAACAGGCAAGAACTGGGGGTATTCTGTCTCCATAACATCGTTTAAGGGTTTTTCCATATTGGCGGTTTTGCTGAGAATAGTAGCAATAGTAGATCTCTTTGGAAGTCTTATATTCCTCTTTTCGCCTACTACCTCGGAGACAAGTGCATGGGCTGCCTCCTCCATATCAGATCTATCCATGATTGTAAAAGATGGCGAGAAACCAATATGTTCCGACTTTTCTCTTAAAATTTGCCTGGCGAGAGAATGAAATGTCCCTCCGGACACATACCTGCATCTGCCATTTGTTAAATCCGCTGCCCTTTCAAGCATCTCTCTTGCTGTTTTTCTCGTAAAGGTGAGAAGCAGTATTTCCTCTGGTGAGACATCTCGCTCTACCAGCCAGGCAACCCTGTATATCAGTGTCCTTGTTTTCCCGCTTCCTGCCCCTGCAATAACAAGTATGGGACCATCAGGGGCTGTTACTGCGGACAACTGGTTTTTATTTAGGATTTTTTCATATTCTATTTTATTTGACATATTCGATTAATAAAAAAGGTTTATAGTAGTAAATAAATAAATAGCATAAAGAAAAACAAGAATGAAGCCCTTTGGTTTTCCAATCTGAAATTTATTCCGCATGAAAACCAACATAGTAAAAACAATAAAAATCATCCATGGAAATGCAAAATTAATCACCTTTTTTTCAACCTCAATGGGATTCACAAGGGCTGAGGCGCCTACAATCCATAGAACATTAAAGATATCTGCGCCAATTATATTCCCTACGGCAATGTCCCCCTCCTTTTTCAGGGCGGCGGTTATGCATGTGCTTATTTCCGGCAGTGATGTTCCTATGGCGATTACTGAAAAACCAATAACCGTTTCCGGCACAGAGAATATTTCCGCAATGTTTATTGAGGACCATATTACAATCCTGCTGGATAAGATAACACCGCCTAAGGCCAATAAAAATATTATAATCTGCTTACCAATAGCAGAGAGAGGCTTAGATTCTTGAGATTTATCATTGGATATTTGATTATTACCTCTTCTTTTTATCTCTATGAATAAAATAAAGGTAATATATATAAACAGTATAATTACCAGGATAAACCCTTCCAACCGTGAGAATATACCGTCAAATGCAAAAAAATAGGATAGGCCATCTATAAACAGGAGAAAGGGGCCTGCAATAACGAGATATCGCCTATCAACAGCAATAGGGGAAATAGAAACTATAGCGCCTAAGGCCATTGCAAGGGCATCATCACATATTACCGAGCCTATTGCATTACCAAGGGCAATCTCCGGATGGCCCAGATACGCAGACTGTACAGAAACGGCGAACTCCGGAGCTGTAGTAGCGAATGCTACCAAAATAATACCAATAAAAACCTTGGGCACACTAAAAATCTCTGAGATTTCTATTGCACTGCTTACAAAATAATCAGCGCTTTTGCTGAGCACATAAAATGCTGCGGCTAAAAAAAGAATAAATAAATATATATTCATTTACGCTCCAACCGTTTTATCCG
>CBFDCD010000198.1:0-3455 GCA_965603225.1 uncultured bacterium | reverse complement strand
AGAATCTTATCTTCTGTACAATTTCAAGAGAGACCGGGTAGCGATTGTTAGCTTTATCATACTGGCGCTTTTAATATTGGTCGGCGTTTTAGCACCTATCATTTCACCATACAATCCTTATGATGCTATGAACATTGACATCATGAATGCGGAAACGCCACCGGCTTGGGTAGAAAATGGAGATAGGGATTTTCTTCTCGGGACGGATATACAGGGTAGAGACCTATTGAGTACCATGATTTATGGGCTACGGCTTTCTCTTATTATTGGTTGCGGGGCGGTGTTACTTCAGGCGTTGTTAGGGATTATGGTTGGCCTGGTAGCCGGATACAGAGGCGGCAAGGTAGACTCCCTTTTGATGAGGATGGCTGATATACAATTATCCTTTCCTTATCTGATGGTCGCCATTTTTATCAGCGCTATCTTCCAGGTGGCCTTTGGCATAGGCCGCTTTGAAAAACTGGCAGTGCCCTTACTGGTTATCATTATTGGTCTGGCTGAATGGCCTGTTTATGCACGAACAGTAAGGGCATCCGTGATGGGAGAAAAAAGCAAAGAATATGTAGAGGCCGCCCGCGTCATTGGGCTAAGCCAAAAGGTAATCATGGTGAGACACATTTTGCCGAACACAATGACTTCCGTGCTTGTAATTTCCACAATACAGATTGCAAATGCCATTATGAGCGAGGCAGCTCTTTCATTTTTGGGATTGGGCATGCCTGTTACCAAACCGTCTCTTGGGTCTTTAATCCGATCAGGTTTTGAATATATTTTTAGTGGGTCCTGGTGGATCACCTTTTTTCCGGGATTCCTTCTGGTGCTCCTTGTGCTGGTGATTAATCTTTTGGGTGACTGGCTCAGGGATGTGCTCAATCCAAAATTGTACAAGGGCTAAGGCTAAATATTCTATAAGAAAATTAAACTACTCAGGTGCCGAAGAAAACAACACTTACCATGCTGTTATAACCTTTTATCTTAACGCTAATAGTGGTTTAGACCAATAAATAAACAATCAGGAAAGCATTAGCATGGACACGTTGCTAAAAGTAAAAGACCTGGAAGTTAAATTCGCCCTGAGGTTTGGCGATTTAACAGCCATAAACGGA
This sequence comes from uncultured bacterium, assembly GCA_965603225.1. GTDB lineage: Bacteria > Desulfobacterota > DSM-4660 > Desulfatiglandales > B25-G16 > M55B121. The sequence continues at coordinate 2,349 of CBFDCD010000198.1, read as the reverse complement.
ATCAGCTTTTCCCTTAATAAAGGGGAGCGGTTAGGACTGGTAGGTGAAAGCGGGGCAGGAAAGTCAGTGGCCGGCTTTGCCATAATAAACCTGTTGAGCAAGCCGGGGTATATTTCCGGGGGAAAGGTAACCTTTAATGGTAGAGATATAAGCAGGCTTTCAGAAGAGGAAATACGTGATATCAGGGGAAATGAAATCAGCATGATATTCCAGGACCCCATGATGACCCTTAATCCTGTACTTACTATAGGCACGCAAATGGTTGAGACCCTTCTGGCACACAAGCAATTAAACAGGGCGGAGGCAGAAAAGATTGCACTGGAAAAATTAGAAAAGGTGCAAATTCCATCGCCTAAAAAGCGCCTCAAGCAATATCCTCATGAATTTTCAGGAGGAATGCGTCAGCGTATTGTTATCGCCATTGCATTGATTACAAACCCCTCTTTGATAATTGCCGATGAACCAACAACTGCCCTGGATGTAACTATCCAGGCCGAGATAATGGACTTGCTCCTTTCTCTTTGTGAATCTGAAGATATGAGCCTTATCTTGATTACCCACGATCTGAGTGTAGTATCTCAGGTGACGGAAAAAATCATCGTTCTGTATGCAGGTAAGATTGTGGAAACAGGTTCTACTGACCTTGTTTTAAAAGAGCCTCTTCACCCTTATACGCAGGGTCTCTTAAAGGCCCTGCCCGGAAGCCTTCAGCCTGGGAGCAGACTAAATCAGATACCTGGAGTGATGCCGACCCTCACAGATATCCCTTTAGGCTGTTCCTTTCATCCCCGCTGTGACAGGCGGAAGACTATATGTGAGAAAGAAACGCCCAGTCTTATAAGTGTTGATTCCCATAACAGGATGGTGGCCTGTCATATGTTGGGCAAATAATAGGCGGCAGGATTTTACATGGAGTCATCTCAGAGAGATAAAAGAATGAACAACAGTCTTTTAACGGTGAACAACCTCGTTAAACGGTTTGATATTTCCGGCGGATTTCTCGAACAGCTTAGCCTTGATAATGGAAGGTTGGTGAGGAAACACACAATCGTTAAGGCCCTTAACGATGTTAGCTTCATTATATCGTCAGGGGAAACATTCAGTGTTGTCGGTGAAAGTGGTTGCGGAAAATCAACCCTTGCCAGAACCATACTTGGACTTTACCCCCCTGAAAGCGGTGAAATTTATTACGGTACAGATAGGATTGATAACCTTACATCTAATAAAATGCTTCCTTACAGGTCAAAAATGCAAATGATTTTTCAGGACCCATATGCATCTCTAAACCCCAGAAAAACCGTGCAGCAAACCTTGGAAGAGCCCATCCTTTTTCATAATAAGTCTATTTCCAACAAGGAGGTAAGGGAGAGAATTTCCGAGGTCATGTTACAGGTAGGCATTGATCCTTTATGGGCAGGACGTTATCCCCATGAATTTTCCGGAGGACAGAGACAGCGTATCAGCATAGCCAGGGCATTAATGGTTGACCCGGAGTTTATCGTGGCAGATGAGCCGGTTTCCGCCTTGGACGTCTCCATTCAAGCCCAGATACTCAACTTACTCATGGATGCCCAGGAAAAGCGTGGCCTGACCTATATGTTTATCACACACGACCTGTCTGTTGTGGAACACATTAGTACCCGTGTGGCCGTTATGTATCTTGGTGTTCTATGTGAATTGGCTCCGGCAAAAGAACTTTTTAGCTCACCGAAGCACCCATATACCCAAGCCCTACTCAGCGCTATCCCAAAAGTGGGAGAAAAAAGGCCACGTCATATTAAATTGAGGGGTGAAGTACCCACACCAATAAATCTCCCCTCAGGCTGTGTATTTAACGGTCGATGCCCCTACACAAAAGACATTTGCATAAAGGAAAAACCGGAATTAAGAAAGGTGGGCAAAGATCATTTTATTTCCTGCTTGTTTTAGACACCTCATGTAAGTTTTCTGTCACCTGATGGATACATAACAAAATGCCGGTCACTTTTGGGCGCAGACAAACGCAAACTTCGTATGCAGATAGTAAAAAAACAAAACCTGTGTTATCTGCGCACAATTAAAAAAGGTACTCAAACACTTACAGGCATTAAACGATAGAAATTGTAACGAGGAAAGAGATTATGAAGATTTTTCAATACTATGAAAAAAACAGCATCCATCTTGGGGTCATTGAGAAAGATGTACCAATACCCATTGACTTTCAAGGTGACATGATTGAATTCATTACAAATAAGCCAACATATAGTCATATGAAAGAACCTTTAAGCCTTGAAAAACTTAAGTTTGCCCCACCAATAACGAACCCTTCCAAGATTGTTGCCATAGGCCTTAACTATGCAGATCATGTCC
>CBFDCD010000197.1:0-3462 GCA_965603225.1 uncultured bacterium | reverse complement strand
TCGCCTCCACATTCTTTGCAAACCAACCGGCGCACCTGGTTCCGTCGACCAAATCCGCTGGAACGTCAAAAAAGCCCTGTAATGCGCCGCCTGCGGCGCAAGCCGTGGCCAGATCTCCCGTGGTGTAGACGGCCTTTTCATGATAGCGCGCCATGCCTATAAGCTGGCAAATAGTGATCTGCTGTTCGATCTTTTCAAACGCCTCGGGCAGGTCGTTTTCATCTTCAAAGTATTTTATTCCTAACGGAGTTGTTCGCACCCTCAAAATCCTATCCAACTCTTCACCTATTTTATTAAAATCACGCATTGCTTTCCCTCCTTCTTTGCTGGTCAAATAGTTTTAGAAAAAGCCTTCGCCACTTTTACCATGGCCATAATATTTTCAAGGGGTACCTCGGAAGGAACCCTGCATCCCAAGCTCAGCACAAAATTTCCCTTGCTGCTTACTCCCTTTTCAATGGCCTCTCTCGTCGCTGTCTCAACCTCGGCAAACGTCCCCGAGGCCAAATCGGCAAGGGCCATGTTCCCCCATAGGCAGAAATTATCACCCACTACCTTGCGGGCAATTTCCAGATCAACCATTTCGGGAACACGAAGGGCATCAATGGCCGTAGCAGCAGATGATAGGAAATTGCTTTTTGAAATTGCGGAAACTTTCACACAGGAATCAGGATGATGTCAACTTTTTTTCTTGACACGGCCTTTAATGGGGCCCCAAGTCTCGGAATTTTTTTAGAAGGTTATTCAATATAGACAAAAAATGTTTATATTTATTTCTATGCGCGTAATGTTGATAAAATAGTGAAAAGAGAAGAGTAAAATATAAAAAATTTCCATGCTCTATATAAAAGCATGTACTTGTATAATATATATACTTCCGTATTAATTCACAGGGTTCCGTAGCCAGGGAACAGGAAAAAATCTCCGGCTTGGGGAGATGCTTGCCTCTGTGAGTTGTTATGTCTTTCTAACTTTTAGCATTTATCTTTTTACTAAACAATCAGTATTGATGCGGGGAGTAATATAGTATTGTCAAGACAAATTAATGTCACCCTCAACAGTGGATTTTTTCCAAAAAGAAATCTTGGATTTTAAATATGATGCGAAAATCAAAACATTATAGAATAATAGGCTATCTTTTTGCTATCTGTGCAACCGCCATTTGGTCAGGAAATTTTATTGTTGCCCGGGGTCTGCATCAGAGTATTCCTCCAATCAGCCTTGCATTTTGGAGGTGGTTTGTCGCGGTTGTTGTATTTTTACCCTTTGCACTGAAAAGCCTTATTAATGAGTGGAACAGTGTAAGAAAAAATATTATTTATTTGTCTATCACGGCCTTGCTTGGTATTACGATTTTCAATACCCTAATATATTTTGCAGGCCGTACTACTACCGCTATAAATCTTTCATTGATTTCACTTTCATTTCCAATCTTTATTATCATTCTTTCCCAAATATTTTTTAAAGAATTGATGACTGTAAAAAAAGGGATAGGCATTCTGATTGTAATTACCGGTGTTCTCTTGCTCATAACCAGAGGTGATTTTTCCAATCTCATGGATATTTCTTTTGCAATTGGAGATATTTGGATGCTCATAGCGGCGATTATTTTTGCTATTTACAGTATTTTGGTAAAAAATAAACCTGAAAATATAAGCATTAGGGCGTTTCAATTAAGTACCTTTATTTTGGGGCTTACCTTTTTATTTCCATTCTTTATCTGGGAGCAGGTAACGTATCACTTTGTTAATTTAAACAAAACAACAGTGCTTGCCATTCTTTACGTTGGAATTTTTGCTTCATTTACCGCCTTTGTTTTATGGAACAAATCTATCGTTATGATTGGGCCATCAAAAGCAGGCATGATATACTATGCGTTACCTGTTTTCAGCGGTATTTTGGCGCATCTTTTTTTAGATGAAAACATTAGTACGATACATTTTTTCAGTATGTTACTTATCTTTTCAGGTATCATCATCTCAAACCGTGCATCAAAGGTGAAGCCCAAAATAGTGTCCAACATGGACGGGGATTCCTCCGGGCCCCATTTACCTCGTTGAAGTATGTTTTGTAGGTCTTCGGGAACATCCTATATTGTCCCTAAGTTTGCCATCATTCCGAGGGTGGAGATTCACTTTCTAAGGAAGTTCCTCTTGGGATATTAAGTCAACTTATAGCAAGACAGGCGCCAGATCTCAACTTTTTACAATTCAATTCAGGTCTTGTTGAATATTGAGACCTAACACTGTTTACCTGTTTACCGTTTAATCGTCTGTTATTCATGGTGTGGCCTGCCAGTTGCCTGAGCATAGTGATCCATACCAATCTGCTTCCCAGGTGCCGGACGCATGGGCTCCAGTTTTGTCAAATGTCCCGTTTATCGTCATTACCTGGGACCCCGAGCCAATTGGGGGTGGATCTAAGGTGTTTTTGATGGTGAACTGCCTATCAGTGATGGGCCATCCTGAAGATTTTGAAAATTTCATAGTTCCGGACATGGTGGCAGGCCCGCATGTCCAGCTTGAGAAAATGTAAGTGATTTCGATTACTCCCGTGCCATCGGAGTTTACAGTAAACTTAAGCTCTCCAAAGTCTGTTGAGGCATTCCACTCGCTGGGCAATGAGGGTTTTGTCCAGGTTACGAGTCCGAGGGCCTTTCTCAATATCACCAGGGCATCCCCTACGGTAATCTGCCCATCGGGGTTGGGCTGACCCAGGGCATCTAAAGGGGCCACATCACCATGTGCTATATCCTCCTGTGTGGGGGTCTCAAGGGTAAGGGCAAAGCGCAGGGCCACCAGGGCATCACCTACATTTACTATGCCATCACGGTTACCAAGGGGTGCTACGTCACCATCGCGTTCACTATCACCATTAGCTTCAGCCTGTTTTAAAAGGGTTAATTCATGTCCTCCATTACATGAATAGGTACCTTCTGTCCACGTCCAGTTAGTGGTTCCATTACCAGATGTACTCGAGGTTAAGGTGAAAGTGTTCAATACAGTAACTGCCCCACCATCCTCAGAGTATGATTCAGTAAAGGTGTAGATAGCGCCATTAACCGTGCCTGTAGTTGTTTCCCCATCTCCATATCCATATACGGTAAAGGTGTTCCCGGTTTGTATTATCGTTATAGAACCCGTCTCAGTGGGATAGGAACCATCAGGGCAATTTGACCAGGTGTTGAAAGTTGAGTAGGCCCATGTGCCTGAAGCATCGTAAGTGGCTTGGGCATCTCTATTTGTGTGATTGTTAACGGAGGCGCTTGATGATGACAGTGTCGTAAAAAACAGCAACACTGCAATAACACTGGTTGTTACTGTAATAGTCCATCTTCTGTTTGTCTTAGTCTCTCTCCATAGTAAAAGGAGGTCTTGTTGCGGTGTCAAGGATATATTAGTTTTTTTCTTCATGGTGATCTCCTCTAAATAGGGTTAATGGGTTCCTACTTCTCTGGGTTAA
>CBFDCD010000196.1:0-3496 GCA_965603225.1 uncultured bacterium | reverse complement strand
CCGCCCGGTGGCTCTCTAATATAAATAAGTATTTTCCCATGACCTCCCTGCACATCATACTACAATCTTTATAAAGTAAGTTTAATCCATATCTCCTTTGTAAATAATTCCCATAGCCCTTTCAAGCCTTGCCCATGAAATATTGTAGTCGCTTAAGGCATTAAAATAATTTGACCTGGCCCTTGTGAGTAGGGTCTGGGCATCCAGTACATCAGTTGAGGTAGACACCTGCTGTTTATACCTTTCCTCGTTCATTCTAAAGTTTTCCTCTGCCTGGGCTATTGCAGTCCTCGTCACCTGAATGTTTTGTTCTGCCTCCCTGAGCAATAAATATGCATCCTTGACCTCTAACCGTATAATGTCTTTGAGCTCTTGTAAAAGATAGGAGATTTTTGCCAGATCAGCACTTGCAGCTGCTACATTGTATCTTTTCTTTCCCCACTCCCAGAATGTCCATTCCGCCTGCAGCGTTATGTTCCAGTTGTCAGGGTCCTCGCCTGCCTTAGAATCCAGGAGAATGCCGCTTGTCTCTCGCTGATAATTGCCTATCAATGCAATCTCTGGGTAATAGGTGCTTTTACTCAGCTCAACAGCCTTCTCAGCAGATTCAACATTCAGCAGCAGCTCTTTTATTTCCGGCCTGTATTGCCCTGCCCTGTCTATGCATAGATCAAGTGTTAGGTTGGCAGGGTGATAATCAAGTATATCTTCAATATTCACCTTTTTTTTAAAATCCATCCTGAGCAGGGTATTAAAGAATGAGTATGCAATCTCCAGCCCGTTGCTTGCACTAATCAGGTTCTGTTGGGCCTGGGCCATCTGAACCTCTGTTTCCAAAAGATCGTTTTTCGCAATAATTCCTTCTTCGTAAAATGCAGTAGACACCCTTAAATGGGCCTTTAGTTGCTCTACTGCCTGGAGAGTAACATTCTTAAGCTTTGTTGCCTTTAAAATCCCAAAATAAGCCTCTTTGACATTCAGCACTAAATCTTGAATAACCTTTATCTTTTGAATCTTTGCAACATCTACCCCTAACGAGGCTAATTGCCGTGCTATTGTAAGGCTCCATCCTGTAAATAGTGGCTGGGTAGCTGTTATATTAAACTGGCACAGATCAGTGTCCGCAGGGGAAAATTTTAGTGGAAAATGTGCGTTTGAGTCCGGGTCCCACGAATATAAAGTATACTCAGCTTCGTTAACCGTACTGCTATCAAGGCGGGTGTAGGAATAGCTTGTGCTTATTTTTGGATAAAAATCGGCCTTTGAAGCCTTTTCTTCAAATTCCTTTGCCCTTATCTCTTCATCTGCTGAATGCACTGACAGGCTTCTCTTTAGGGCTATATTAATGCTATCATTTAGGTTAAGAATATCAGAGGCAATAGTGGTTGAAGAGATGGTTAATAGAAAAAACAGGACCCCTGATAAAGCAGATATCCTTGTCATGATATTTTCTCCTTTCCTGTTTGCAATTTCTTAGACAATGAGTCCCAAAATGGGAATCATGGGCAATTAAAATAAATTGTTACAAAATCATCAAATTTTTATTTACTGTAATGTAAATGACCTATGATCTATAAATGCATTTATTTATCTCTATAGATTTTTTGCGGCTGCAAGACCAAAGAGCGCTCTGTTTTATTGACTCAATAATATAAAGATAGATAAATCATGCCAAAGTCATCTCCGCTTTTTTGGTGTTTAAACTCTTTGGTTCGGTAATTGTGTGTATATCCGACTTTAAAGCATTGTCCTGTTAATACCACGCCTGCCTTAAAATCGGCTACGAAAGGATTTTTATCAACACTGTGGCTATGGCGAAAGGTATTACCGTCTAAAAAAATATCCTGCAACACAAATCGTTCATCAAGGGCTATAAAAAAATTTACCCCGAGACGTTTTATTGATGAACCATGCTTACAGTGTGGATAAGCAATAGGCATTCCAAAATCCCCTTGCAAATGCCACCCAAATCGAAATTTTACTCCGACATCGGCATAGGTATATGCATTACCAAGGCCAAACCCTGTGTGGGAAATTAAATCATAGCCAAAATGATCTTTATTTCTTCCCCAACTCTTTATGTCCCGTCTGTCATATGCTAAATTTACAACAGGCTCATTTTTGATTTGATTTTCCCAACCCTCGGGCATGTTAAAGCCAAACCATTTGTGCACTATTTTTTGTGACTGCTCTGCATAAGAGTGAGGGCCCACCATCCCTACATCAATTTTAAAGCTATCCATCCGCATCGTGCCCTTATTGCAAAATCCAATCGAAAGATATGCTATGCCTGCATAGGGCCGGTCATTTTTGACAAGTTCACTGCTTTCAGTGTTATCAGGGGTGAAAATTTTTTGACCCAGTGAAATAGAGAGAAAATTGTGAGATTCAGGCTTATCAAAAAATGGCAGACCTGTAAGCAATGAGATGCCCTGCATGAAGAAGCCTGTTTCTTTCTCAGATTCTTCCTGGGCAGGTGAAAGCCAGGTTAGTTCAATCCCGCTCGTATAATATTTATCAGATCTTCCAAAGGCATCATTTTCCAGAGAAAGAGTAAATATACCGGCACCCTTGAATGTTTCAGCCTTTGCCGTTAAGGGCATCGGTATAGATACAAAGAAAAAAAAGATGGTTATAATTATTGTTTTCATTGGACAGGGTTCATATCTGTTTTCTGAGTGTCCCAAACAAAGGGAGTTAAGTGTTCAAAAGTGAGCGGTTACATCAGTTTTTAACATTATTCAATCACAAATAGCGCATAAGAATGCTCTCCCAAAAACCCTGGGCCTTTAATATAGATTCGCATATTTCCCTTACAGCCCCTTTTCCCCCTTTTGCTGATGTAACCATATCTACATTTTTGCGGACTATTTCATGGGCATCAGCTACAGTTACAGATAGGCCAACCTTTTTTAGGGCTGGAAGATCAAGCAGGTCATCTCCAACAAAGGCCGTTTCTTGAGGCAGAAGCCTTGTCTGCTTTAATATTGCATCAAGTGCAGCGGCTTTATCTCGAACTCCATCGAATATTAGTGAAATGCCCAAGTCATGACATCGGTGATAGACTGCTTTTGAGCTTCTGCCTGTAACAATGCCAACATTGATTCCTGAACCTAAGAGCATTCTAATGCCCAACCCATCCTTTACATTAAATGCCTTTATTTCTTCTCCGCTTTCATTATAAACAATGCTGCCGTCTGTGAGGACTCCGTCCACATCGAGAAGCAGCATCTTGACGAGCTTTAATTTGGCCGTGTCCACAAGAGCCCCCTTTAATGAATTGTAGTCATTTAGCATAGAGACTTTTAATAAAGTCTACTCAGGCGGGCAATATGTTACAAAAAATGATACCCTGAGGCAACCGTAAAGATTGGCTGAGAAGTAAAATTTATCCAAGAATACTATTATTGCTAAAAATCTCTATGATTACTAAGCTGTTTAAAATGTGACAGTAAAGGTTATCTATGATATATTATTACAAAAAGGAAAAGGTACA
>CBFDCD010000195.1:0-3540 GCA_965603225.1 uncultured bacterium | reverse complement strand
CCAGACCTCCGCGAGCTGCATTGATAAAAAGTGCGTCTTTTTTCATCAGGCTTATTACATCATGGTTTACAAACCCCACATTGTCATCGGTTTGAGCACAATGCAGGCTAATAACATCCGCCTCTGCAAATAGATCCTTCTGAGATTTCCAATGAAACTGTTTATAGGCAGGCACATCATTTTGTTGAGGATCATATGCCAGCACCTCCATGCCAAATGCATGGGCCAACTCCCCAACGCGGCGACCGATCCTTCCAAATCCGACTATGCCCATTTTTTTTCCTGTTAAAAGTAACTGGGGAGTCTTCCAGAAACACCAATCTTTTGATTGAGACCAATCGGCTGCCTTCACTGCATCATTATGAATGCCAACATGATGGCAGAGCTCAAGCAGCAAGGCAAAAGAAAACTGGGCCACGGAATCCGTTCCATATTCCGGAACATTGGAGACAGGGATACCGCGCCTCTGTGCCGTTACAATATCGACAATATTATAACCGGTTGCTGTTATTGATATAAAGCCAAGCCGTGGCAATTGCTCCAAGGTTTCAGCAAAAAGTGGAGCTTTGTTGGTGATTATTATATCTGCTCCACGGGCTCTTTCTAAAATTTGATGAGGGTCTGTGCGGTCGTATACTAAAAGGTTGCCAAGTTTCTCAACCTCATCCCAGGGGTTATCACCGGGATTGAGTGTATATCCATCCAAAGCAATTATATCCATTTTCCTTCGTCCCTTTATCTTAAATCTCGGTTATAGTTTTTTGCTAAAAAACATCTACACCAACATATCAGGATTTAAAACAGGTAAACGCCTGAACATACTACCTTGAAGCCCGGGTAACAAATTATGGTTCACTCCCATTTCAAGTGGGTAAATTTCCATTCCTTAATGGGAGTCTCTCTCTTTCTTTCCCCTCCCTTGATGGGATATCTCTTTTTCTTTCCCCTCCCTTGATGGGAGGGGATTAAGGGGAGGGTGAGATTGCCCCCTCCCACAAGGGGAGGGGGATAGCTTACCCACTCATTCTGGGAAAGAGCCCAAATTATGATAGTACCTGTCACCTCTCCGCTACCTGGCACTGAATACCACTGGAAATCAATTCAGAGCGCTGCCCAATGGCGCCCTCTTCAGTAAAAAAGGCGCCTATATAGAGCAATCTTTCGTTATGTTTGTTAATTATATATGGCGAGTACCCTAATTCTGTAGACCTTTCCCTTTGTGCCTCTATCTCTTTATCAGATGAATATTTCCCTACAAGAACGGCATATTTCGTCTTTTTGGCCCTGGCACCTGCAATGTGCTTTGTCTTTATAAATAACTCCGCGCTTTTTCCATCCTTGAAACACCCTGTAAACACCCTGTACCAGATCCCCTTATCCCCGAGATCGACCTTTACCCAATATGGCACTAACCCTTTCTTTTTATAAATCCCAACCCCCTTCTTTACATTTTCAAAGGTTCGAAAGGTGGATATCAATACGGAATATGGGTAAGTTAAAACCTGTTGATTTATTTTAGTTTTCCTTTTAGTGTTGTTTCTCCCTTCCGAAAATACCTCAGAAGGTCTATTTTTCTCATTTTTATTGGAATCTTTCGATTTTAAAAGAGTAGTACCTATTTTTTTATCAGCCTCATGGTCACGTTGAATTTTCTTTTCTTTCTCCCTCTTAAAATCACGATTAACGGAAGGCCGTTCCGTATCTTTCGTTTTCTCCATTTTTAAAGATTTATCATGTAACCATTCCCCCTCGGGTTCCTTTCTCGTCTCTTTGCCGGTATTCAATGAAACATCATCCTTTCTCATTACTTGTGGATGATCGATAAATTTACCTAAATCTACGGCCCCTAACAAGACTATTATAAAAAATAATAGGATTATTAAAGAAACAGTTATTATTTTTCCCTTCCTCCTCATAAACAGTCATTCCTTTTTGTTGTAAAAATTAAAAAAAATTGCGTTACCCTTTCCTGCCGGTTAAAAAAAACCCGGCGGCTATTATGGCGCCTAAAACACCTAAAGGCCAAAATTCGCTTGAGCCTATATGACTGCTTCCTGCCATGTCAATAGTCAACCCCAGCAATGGCGCAATGATCATTGTTGAGATACTTTTTGCCTGGGATTCAATTGAGAGTAGTGTCGCCCCCATATATTCCTGTGAATGCTCGCCAAAACGGCTGATCAACAGAGGTCTCCAGATATTTTGCATGATGTACAGCACAACAAACCCACCTATCATCACCCAGTAGATATTGTAATACATGGCAGGGAGAAGAACAAGGAATATAAAAAGACTCATGCCCCATATAAGCCAGGCTGCATTGTCTTCTTTGCCTGCCATTCCTGCAAAACGGTGAGCATTGCGACTGGCAATGGCGGATAAAATAAAGAGTGTAAAAAAAATCGGGCCTATAAGAAATACGGACTTTTGTTCCACTGTCAGATAAATCCCTGTAAAAATTGCTGCAGTCAGTGGGAGGGAGGCTGTCTTCAGAATGGGTTGGAGATAATCCTTCGACGCCTTAAAAAAACCCTCAAAACCCATTGACTCTAACATGAGCCTTCTTAAATCAGGCTGCCTGATTGAAAGCATTAATGCATTCTTAAAATATTGTATAATCGCCCTTATGCTATGAGCAGTGTTGTTATTGCCGTCTAACTCTTTTGGGTATCCAAGCAAATTTACAATATTACAAAGATAGGGAATGATGGTGAGAAAAAAAACATATATGAAGTTGCGTGTTAAAAACACAAATACGCACGCAATAATAACAGAAACCGCCGACCCAATCTTGCTCCAGGAACGAGTATACCCATAGACCCGTGTCCTCTCTTCAGCGCGCCCCTGTATACGGAGCCATGTAAATATCATTGCCTTGTGGGTGCCGGTACGGAAGGCATCCCCTATAGCAAAGCATAGCATTGCAATAAATAAAAAGGGCAGTAACATACCCTGTGAAACCTCGCCCTCTATTGCTAATACGCCGCATGATCCAAAAACAGCAAAGCTCAAAATATAGGTCATAAAACTGAAGATCATAGATCGTCGCCGGCCATAAATATCTGCAATTGCCCCTGTAGGAATCTCCATTACGGTAATCATAATCTCTCTGAAGGCTATAAGTACGCCTATCATAAAATATGACAGTTCCATCTGCCTGAACGCAAGTATTAGAAAGTAATCGTAATACTGCTGGTTTTTTAGAAAGCCATACAGGCTGAACCTTCGCAGCATTTTATCCCTTCAATGCTCTTTAATTATTTCAATATATGATAGTAACGAGGCACGTAAGACCGGGAGTATAGTACCACATTATCCTCTGTAAAAAAATTGGATTTTACCTACAGAATTAGTGTATCCTCTTTTGTGCGCGGAGGGGGAGGCACAAGGGATCACTACCTCTATCTAAGCCCTGGCCCCTGACCACTAATATCAGTTAACGATACATAAACATTTGTTACAAATTGTCCAATATAATAGATCACTTTGAATTGACAAGGATTTGACAATGATACGCAGGGATTCTCATTTAATAAAAAA
>CBFDCD010000194.1:0-3543 GCA_965603225.1 uncultured bacterium | reverse complement strand
CAGATTATCCTTTTCTATTCGTTTTTAAAACAATATTCCCTTGGGAAGGGGCACATATAACAATTTGGCAAAAATAAAATAAAAAAATCCAACTAAACCTGCAATAATTACTACCCAGATTGCGAACTGGGAAAGACGCACCTTTTTTCGAGCTGATGCCAGGTAATAGACAAGAAATGAAAACATAATAACACTGCCCACGTAAAAACCAATCCACACAACTGCAAGAACCCAAAGAAATAGTGTAGCTGACGTCACTACAATCCTGCGCTGATCGCCGTTGGAAAAAATAGGTTGCCTGTCTGCCCTGGCAAACCCCTTTATAATGATTGCAGCAGAAAAAACAGCCATAAGGATCAACAGGGCATTTGGAAACATTATGCTTAAACGGGTTACCCCCTCCCTGGAAAACCAGAAAAAAACCGTAATGACCAGTCCTATTATTCCGCCTATAATATCGGTATTAAATTTCTTAGCCATGGTTTTCTCCCTGGGTGGCTCTATTATCTTTAAAACGTTTCCACCAAATTGAAATATAAGGCGACATAAAAGACAGCACGGTTAGCACTATAATGATTTTGGATAAGGTATTCTCAAAAAGCTTCATAATAGGATAAGGGTCGGCTGTGCCACGAAGCAGAGATTGAACGAAGCCTACCTCGGCAATTTCGCCCAGGATCAAACCAAGCACTATCGGAGGAGACTCAATTCCCACCTCTCTCAACATATACCCAGCTGTGCCTAAGATGAGCATTATCACAACATCGGCTACACTGTTTCTCAGGGAGAATGTGCCTAAAATTGTAATAAGTGAAATAGCTGGGATAAGGAAGTAATACGGCGTTTTTAAAATAGCCCTATATATAAGTCGCCCACCCAAAAAACCTACAGGCAGCATGGCTACCGCGGATAAACCCATTGAGATTATGAAGCCGTAGGTTAAGACTCCACTTGTTGTAAAAAGTTCAAGACCAGGCCTTAATCCATGTAAAAGGAGGACGCCGAGTATGACCGCATCCGGTGGAGCGCCTGGAATACCCAGCGTTAAAAGAGGTACCATGCTCCCGGCCACTGTAACGTTATTGCTCGATTCAGAGGCCACCAGACCTTCTACGGCTCCCTTGCCAAAGTTTTCCGGATGTTTTGACGCCCGCTTCGCCTCATTGTATGCGACAAGGTTTGAAATGCTTCCTCCTGCGCCTGGTATAATAGCAACAATCTCTCCTATAATACAGGAGCGAATAAGGTTCCCCGGCATAGACAATACTGTTTTAGTGGCTCGTAAAAGGGTCCCACGCTCTTTAGAACTCATTGAAACCTCAATAAGCGCCGCCTTTCCATGGGCTGCCATATTGAATAACTCAGGTATAACGAAAAGGCCAATTAGGGCCACAATCATCTCTACTCCGCCCTGGAGCACCGGCATGCCGAATGTAAAACGTGTTTCACCTCCAATAGGCGCTACGCCTATGGTTCCCAAGAACATCCCAAGGGTGCCGCCGAGCAGTCCTTTAAATAGGGATCCCCCTGACAGGCTGGCAATAAGGGTAAGGCCCAACATTGCAACCCAGAAAAATTCTGCTGAGCCAAATCGGATTGAAAGTTTGGCCAAGGGTGGCGAAAGGAGCAAGAGAAACAAGACGCCTGCAATGCCACCTATGACCGAAGAAATTGTTGCCAGGCTAATGGCCTCTACTGCCCGGCCGGTTTTTGCCATTGGGTAACCCTCAAAGGCAGTGGCAATGGATGACGGTGTACCAGGGGTGTTAACGAGGATAGCGGCAAAAGAACCACCATATATAGCCCCCATATACACTGCACCAAGAGCAACAAGCCCGTTCAAGGGGGACATGGTAAAGGTAAACGGCAGGAGTACAGCCAAGGCCATCGCGGCAGTGAGACCAGGCATTGCGCCAACAAAAAGCCCTGCGGATACGCCGCCAAATATCAACAAAAAAACTATTGGGTGTAAAAGCTGAATGATTGTTTCTTGAAAAAGGCCCATAAAAAATTCCTATATGAATTTATTTACACACTCAAAAACGTAGTCAAAAACAAACCCACGTCTACAACGTGGGTTTGTTAATGTCACCACAGATATGATGCCGTGATAACGTAGTTAAAAACATATTACCATGGCCTTATTTCTTTTTTGCAGAAATTTCATCCAGTATGGATGATAAACCCTTCTCCATCTGTTTAACCAGGGCAACAGCTTCATCTCCTGTATAGTTCGTCAGCACAAATCCCATGGGTTCCTGTCTTGCTTTAATAATATTATTTACCTCAACGAATGCATCTGTCAACTTCTTAACAATAGCCTTGGGAGTACCTTTCGGTGCAGCTACACCTCGGAATGCGCCGCCTATAATATCATAGCCAAGTTCACGAAATGTAGGCGCATCAGGCAAGGCTGGAGCTCGTTTTTCCGCGGCTACACCAAGAACACGGACCTTATCCTTGAGTTCGACGGGAAGCATTGTATAGTTCATGAGCGCTGTAAGGTGTCCTCCAAGAATAGCCGGTTTTAAAGGTCCGGTACCCTTGTGTGGGATGTATGTTAATTTGATACCTGCAGCCTTTTCGAGCTGAAGGGCTCCCAAATGGTTGGCGCTGTATGTACCGCTTCCGCCAACAGTAATAATCTTTGGATTTTTCTTTGCAAAATCAATAAAATCCTTTAACGTTTTGAATGGGCTTTCATTTCGAACAATGAGTGCATTTGGTGTAAAATGGAACCATGTAATAATTTCAAAGCCATATGTCTTGTATCCGGCATCCTTACGGATCCGTGGCTGACCAATAATGTGAGGTATGTTGACGCCAATAATTTCATACCCCGTAGGTTTTGCAGAACGTTGGAAAGCGCTCCACGCAACACCACCACCACCACCTGGCTTGTGCGTGACATTTATGGGGACACCAAGTATTTTCTCTAAGTGTTGCTCTTGCAGTCGGGCGGTAATGTCAGACTCGCCTCCTGGGTTAAATGAAATTGTGTAGGTAATCGGCTTGTCTGGATACTCTGCGAAAGAACTGGCCGAAATTCCAAAGACAATAAGCAAAGATACGCTACAGATGACAAATAATAATTTCCTCATTATTTCCTCCCCTTTTAATTTTATTAAATTTAATTCTAATTATTTTGATATTAATCTATCTAAATTAAAAAAGCAATTTATATGCCAATATTGTCTTCATTAAACAAATCAAATAATGGATTGATATTGCAGATAAACACCATACAGAGTATGAACAGGCTAATTATAATAGTTTAAATATGAAACAATTCATTTCAAATGTAAACGTTTATGTGTATTTTTTTTAAAGTTGTGATACTACAAGCTAACTCATGCCAATTTGGAAATATTATGGAGTTAAAAACAATGAAACCAATTCTAATCATAGCCCCTCATAGAACAATCGCGAGTAAAGCGAAAACGGTTGCTGAAAGGTATTCCGATGTTGAGGTAAAATCTGGTTTATTAGATCAAGCTGTCAAAATTGCATATGAGTCAGAAAAATCCGGAGCAGAGGTTTTAA
>CBFDCD010000193.1:0-3559 GCA_965603225.1 uncultured bacterium | reverse complement strand
TTTTCCCCCTGTTTTTCGAACATGCTGAAATGCCTGCACCTGCCTGACTAACTCATCAACATTTCTTCCAACAGGAGGTGCCAAGACCTCCATAGCCTGGACAACACCATCCGGGTCTATAAGAAAACGCCCTCTAATATCAACACCTGCGCCTTCATCATAAACTCCATAAACCTCTCCTACCTTTCCTCCTGCGTCAGATAGCATCGGATAAGGAACCCCACCATCAACCATCTTGGATAGCTCTTCTGCCTGCCAAATCTTGTGGACAAAAACGCTGTCCACACTCATAGACATGACCTCAACTCCCAAATTCTTAATCTCATTGTATCTGGCGGCAACTGCCGTCAATTCTGTTGGTCAGACAAATGTAAAATCCCCTGGATAGAAACAAAGCACCACCCATTTGCCAAGATAATCAGAAAGCTTGATATCCTTAAAATCTCCCTCATGAAAAGCCGGTGCCTGAAAATCCGGCGCCTTTTGTCCTATTCTAACAGTCATCTTCTTTACCTCCTTTTCTTTTAAAGGTTCCTCTTCAACACCCTCAAACGATGGGGGAGAACCTACAGGTCCTCCGGTAGGTCTTGCACAACCTACATTTTTTGCCTCAGACACTATCTCCACCTCCTTTCTGTTAATTCTAATTTTTTACTATTTTTAACTATTCAATTTTTTATGGTTTTTTGAGTGGTTATTAATATTTTTGTAACTTCTCATAAGTTGGGATTCTGTAAGGGCTTGATTGATAAAGCCCAATAAGGAAGGGTTCGATACATCGATCCCTGCAATTTATACTATGCGGCCATAATTATTTTGCCGTTAATCATATTTCAACTTATTGAACAGTTACATATTTTTCACTTAATAAGGGTACATGCCATATCAGTAAATTTGTTTTATCTGGGTATAATTCAATGTTCAAATAAGTAGTATTGTTAGTTAGTGGCAAATAATTTCTATTAGGATTAGTAATTATTATCAACAGTAAATATCCTCTTTTATTTTGTCAAGCATTTTCCTTTCCTTAATAGCCACATTATTCCAAGGCTTTTATTAGTAAAGGAACAAAAAACAATATAACGTTTCAAGTGATGATGCATGCGTAAAAAATCAAAAAAACGCACATTGTATACTGACATATCGTTCCTGGTGTTGCTTTAATTTACACTATACTGTGATAAAATTTTCAATCGTTGACTTTTCACGAGGTTGTCAAATAATTATTGGGAATAATGAGGTGGGTATCATTGCTATCAGAGATTCGGGTTCAACCCTAATATAAGCGGAAGATGTGACGCACGAGCAGCGGATGGTAAAGATCCACCCTGAACGGTGAGCAGGTATAAATCATTTTTCTTGACCTGACTTTTTTGTATTAATTCCAAAAGGTTTATATAAGCTGCAATAGCCTGTAAAAAAAGTAATAAGCAATATTACTCCGAGGATTATTCCTACAGCGCCCAAAACATTTTTCATAAAAATACCTACGAAGAAAAAAAGCATCCCCAAAATCAGCCTGATAATCCTGTCCTTTCTTCCAATATTTTTCTCCACGTCCATGCCTCCCCTTGCAGTTTTAACAAATTATTTATTTTTATAGCATCGTAACTACTCAGCCTATAACACCGACACCTCGCTTCAATGGTATCCATGAAAGAAACTTATAAAAGGCAAAAAAACTGTTTTAATTGTTGAAGGGTAGGAAAAATCCCGATTTATAGTGGCTAATTCCACATTTAGTTTCATTGGGGGTAGACAAGACAACATGAACAGTAACAATTTACTATGCCTATCCCTTTATCTTATCATAGGCCTTTTCCTCAATTTCCCACTCTTCAAATTTTAACCGTTTCAACCTCCTCTTCTTTAGATATCCAAGGATAAAAAGTATGGACACTAAAAACCAAAGGGTTGTAGCGCTTGTAAATAGTGGAATCCAGCTAAACCGTAGTTTAAGATACTTTTTCCACTTCCCTTCAAAATCCTCCCATTTGACACCATAAACTTCAAGGAGGGCGCTCTTCAGGTCACTTCCTCCGCTGTACACCTTGATAAACCGATGAAAATTATATTTGTCGTATTTACTGATAAGAAAAGAGATCAGATAAAAGCTTTCTGAATAGGCCAGCGCAGCCCTTTTTGCCTCTCTTGGAAAACTATGGGTTATGCTGGAAAGGGGTATAAGGGTATTTGTCAGCACTGCCCTGGTCATAAGAGAAGCTCTGGAAAAATTCCATTCCCTTGATATGTACATGGCCAGTCCCTCATGGAGCCATTGAGGAACCCTTTCCCTCCCTTGAAAGGCCCTGCCCAGGATTATGTGAGTAAGTTCGTGCTTGAATACCTTTGCAATATCTATATGCCCTTTTTTTTGGGCCCGTGGTGACTTTATTATTATTAAACTTAGATTAGGATAGGCAACACCTACTGACCATACAGGTATTCCAGCTCTTGGTTGAATTTTTTCATATTCCCTGAAAGATGGGGCAATATAGACTCTGGTCCTTTCCTCAAGATAAATGCCCAGATCCTCCTCAATTTCCTTCCTGAAACTCTCTCCCTGATTAATCAAATACTTCGTTAATCTTTCATCTTCCGCGGTATAATGAAATGTAAAGTGAGGTGTTGTTATCTCCTCATAGCCATAAGCATTACCCGCTAAAAAGATACAAGGCCATATTATGATAATAAACCAATACATTGTCCCTGGAAGAAAGTCAGCAACCCTCAAATTTCAAAAGCAGGTCGATGCGCACCATAGAGCAACAATTCGCCTATTGTTTCTCCAAAATAACAACATCAACCTTTCCTTCTAAGGCATTTTTAAATTTGACGGCATCATTTTCATCCCCAACTATGGAGCCATAGTGCATGGGAATAGCGATTTTAGGATTAATGGCCAATGCGGCCTTAACCGCCTGATCAGCTGTCATTACATAGGTCCCGGAAACAGGAAGCAGCGCTATATCCACGGTAAAATCATTCATCTCGGAGATAAAATCAGTGTCCCCTGCATGATAAAGCTTTACCCCTTCTATATCTACAATAAACCCTACCCAGGCGTTTTTCTTTGGGTGAAAATCTTTATCCGTATTATAAGAAGGAACGGCCTTAATGGGTACACCTCCTATATCAAGTGTTTCCCCTGGGTTGATAACCCGTACATCGCCCGATAGTTTTTTCGCCGAGTCCTTCTCTGTAACGATTACTGTATCAGGGCCCTGGATCTTTGCCACATCATCCGGAGAACAATGATCAAAGTGATCATGGGTTATCAATATAATGTCCGCCTTAGGCCCTGATGAAATTTCATAGGGATCAAAGTAAATCGTCTTTTCAGCATCAATCCTGAAACAATCATGCCCCAGCCACACAATTTTCTTAACTAAATCTTCAATCATACTATCACCTCCGTTAAATTTCCCAGTCTAATTATACAATAACAAAGAAATGGTTTGTTAATATCCAACTCGTAAACTTGTTTCATCCCTGTCTGTGCGTATCCGCGCCTGTCTGCGTGCATCGCACAGGCAGGCGCAGACAGGTCCCCCCAAAT
>CBFDCD010000192.1:0-3560 GCA_965603225.1 uncultured bacterium | reverse complement strand
CATGCCATGACACAAGATTTGTTTAACAGTGCAGATTACTTTATTGACCGAAACATTCGCCAGGGAAAAGGCCATAAAATTGCAATACACACAGAGCATCGTAATTATACCTATAATGACGTCCAGAAAATGGTAAACAAAACAGCCAATGCATTGCGTGAAAGGGGGGTGCGAATAGAAGACCGGGTGATGATGTTGATGCTTGATATACCCCAGTTTTATGCAATTTTTTGGGGATCCATCAAGATTGGCGCTGTGCCAATCCCGGTTAATACTATGCTTACCCCTGACGATTATGAATTTTATCTAAACGATAGCAGGGCACGTTTGCTTGTCGTATCTGAGGAGTTGCTTCCGCTCATAAACGAGATTAAAGGTGATTTACCATATCTCCGTGATATTATTGTAATTTCAGAGATTGGAGGCGCACGAATACCCTTCAGGCAGAAATATAAAAGCGCTCCTGCCACAATTAAAACCGCCGCCACTACCCGTGATGACGTTGGATTTTGGCTCTACAGCTCAGGCTCTACGGGGTCTCCAAAGGGAGCAATCCACTCTCAATATGATATGGTAATATCATCAAAGGGTTATGCAGAAGGTGTATTAGGACTTACAGAAGATGACATCTGTCTTTCTGCAGCGCGGTTGTTTTTCGGCTATGGATTAGGAAATGGAATGTACTTCCCTCTCTATGCCGGATGTGCAGCCATACTCAGCCCCCATAGACCAACCCCGGAAAGCATGTTCCAGTACTTGGAAAAATTTCGACCAACAGTTTTCTTTGGGATTCCTACCCTTTATGGTCAAATGCTGGAACATCAGTCCCTTATAGACAGCGAAAATAACATGGACCAAGACCCTAATGCCGAACATGTATTTTCCTCGGTCCGCCTTTGTGTTTCTGCAGGTGAGGCATTACCATCAGCAATTTTTCACAAATGGAAAAAACGTTACGGTATTGATATATTAGATGGAATTGGATCAACAGAGATGCTCCACATATTTCTTTCTAATAAACCAGGGGAGATCAGGCCTGGGTCTACAGGGAAGCCGGTACCTGGATATGAGTTGAAATTAGTGGATGACGAGGGCAATGAAGTTGAAAAGGGAGAAATAGGAACCCTAATGGTTAAAGGGGGAAGTGCAGCACAGTTTTACTGGAGAAAGCGTGAAAAATCCCGCCAAACCATGTTAGGGGAGTGGATAAATACCGGCGACAAATACTATGTAGATGAAGACAACTTTTACTGGTGTGCAGGCAGGGAAGACGACATGCTAAAGGTAGGAGGCATATGGGTCTCTCCTTTAGAAGTGGAAAATTCTCTAAGAGAACACCCAGCAGTATTAGAGAACGCCGTCATTGGTTGTGCAGATGAAAAGGGACTAATCAAGCCAAAGGCCTTTGTTTTACTCCGTCAGGGGTATGAGCCCTCCGAGGAAATGGAAGAGGAGTTAAAGACATGGGCTTTAGAAAAAATGGCAAAGTATAAATATCCACGATGGATTGAATTTGTTGCATCTCTGCCCAAGAGTGCTACTGGAAAAATTCAGAGATTTAAACTACGGCAAGACAGTTTGAAAAAATTATAGTGGACTTGGAGGCTTTATGATCGAAGTAGTTTTTTTAGGTGTTGGTGAGGCCTTTGATGAAAAAAATTTTAATACATCAATATTAATCAGGTTTGTCAATGGCTTTTCTACTGTCACACTGATGCTTGACTGCGGTTTTACTGCACCTAACGGGTTTTGGAGAGAGGACTTGGCAGTTGACGCTCTTGATGGCATATGGATTTCCCATTTTCATGGTGACCATTTCTTAGGCCTGCCTGCCATGCTTGTTAGATTTTTAGAAGAGGGGCGCAGGAAAACATTAACAATATTAGGTCAGAAAGGGATAGAAGAGCTAATATTAAAGTCTCTTGATCTTGCCTATCCACGGTTTTATAAAAAATTGAAATTCCAGTTGGTTTTTCTTGAAATTGAGTCAAATAAAGATGTGGAGGCCTTCGGCTTAAAACTAAGAAGCGCAGAGACTAAGCACTCACAGAGAAATTTCGCCCTTAGAATAGATTCCCTTGGAAAATCAATTTACTACAGTGGAGATGGAAGCCCTACGCCTGACAGCCTGACCCTACTTAATGGCTGTGATCTCATTATACAAGAGACCTTCAGTATGGAGAACGAGATCTTTGGACATGGGACTGTTTTAGGGGCAATTAAGATGGCTAATGAAGGTCAATCATCTAATCTGGCGCTGGTTCACATCCAAAGAAAAACACGAAAGAAGGTGCTTGACAGTATGGAGCAGTTAAAAGATTTAGCAGGACCATTAATTGTAATATTGCCGGAGCCTGGTGACAGGATAACCCTTTAATTATAAAATAACCGGGCCAAAGCCTTCAACCTAAGCAACCTGAATAGACGATTACGTAAACAAAAGGTAGATGTCATGAAAGAGGCCATGCTTTATGAAAAGCTGACAAACAACAAGGTAAAATGTAACCTTTGTAATCACAGATGCATAATAAAAGATGAGAATTTTGGAATTTGCGGGGTAAGACAAAACAGGGGAGGATCACTCTTCAGCCTCGTCTATGATAGGATTATAGCAACCCACGTAGACCCTATTGAAAAAAAACCTCTATTTCAATTCTATCCAGGCTCAACAGCATATTCCATCGCCACAGTGGGTTGCAATTTAAGCTGCAAGCATTGCCAGAATTTTGACATCTCTCAATCGCCAAGGGAAAATAGAGGGCATATCGCAGGCGAGAAAATGGAGCCCAAAGAAATTGTTAGAGAGGCGGAAAGCGCCGGTTGCACGTCTATTGCCTACACCTACACTGAGCCCACAATATTCTTCGAGCTTGCCTATGATACAGCAAAATTAGCACAAGCAAAGGGCATTAAAAATGTATTTGTAAGTAATGGATTTATGACCCCGGAGGCCTTAAGGAAAATTTCCCCCTTCCTGGATGGTATTAATATTGATTTAAAGGCCTTTACCGATAGATTTTATAAAGAGATATGCGGCGGAAGCCTGGAGCCCGTTTTGGAGAATATAAAACTTGCCAATGAACTTGGTATATGGGTAGAGGTAACAACCCTGATAATCCCAACACACAATGATAGTCAAGAGGAACTCAGCCTTATAGCAAAATTTATTGCAAGCACAGACAAAGAAATACCCTGGCATATCTCCCAGTTCTATCCAACCTACAAATTGACAAACCTGCCAAGAACGCCTATAGAGATATTGCATAAGGCAAGAGAAATAGGACTGCAGGCAGGCCTTCATTATGTTTATGAGGGCAATGTACCTGGAATGGGTAATGAAAACACATATTGCTATAATTGTGGGAATTTACAGATTGAAAGGTGGGGCTATTCTATTGTAAAAAATATAATCGAAGATGGCCATTGCCCATTTTGCAAAAGCCCAATCGCAGGTGTTTATAGTTAAATAACCTGATCCTATCCCAGATTTGCCCCTTCGAACAATAATAGATTCATTATGTTATCAGAATTTAAACCGCTTAAGATATATTTCGTTAAAA
>CBFDCD010000191.1:0-3594 GCA_965603225.1 uncultured bacterium | reverse complement strand
AAAACTCATGGACGGTGGGCTCACTCATGTCAAGAGATGCGCCTGGCGCCACCCTCTTATAATCTCCCAAATACCTGCATTGTGGATCTATTGCCTCTGCAGAATCTGTATTTGCAGGGCTATCAGGGTTTTGATCATCGTAGTCCCAGTTGTCATTTAAGTTGTCTGGATAAGGCAAATCAAAATGAAGCCATGAGCTATATTTTTTATCTTGCAGGTCTTTAAGGGGGGTTTCATCCTTCTCGTTTTCTATTTCCTGGGCCCCAACTACAGCAGCAGCCTCTGCCCTGTTAAAATTATCCTTATACACCCTTTCATTTGCCGCAATGCCCATCTCAAGGGTAGAGGTTGTTGTTGCCGCAATGCCTATCAGGCTAAGCATCATTACCATGAGCATGGATAATATAAGGGCAGAGCCCTTTTGATCTCTTATTATGTCTTTTTTAACTAAACATTTAATTTTCACTTTCATGTTCCTTTTTAAAAGAGTCATGGAAAAAATAATGTTGCCTATAAAAATTAATCACACGGCAGGCTTAATATTAGTAAAACAGAGCGACTTATTCGCCCCTCTTTCCTGCCAGGTAACGGTTACGATTATCAGCTTTGTATTGGCGGCAGGACAATTGGCAGCAGGACAATTGCCGGCAGCAGGGATGGCAGTGGGACAATTAGTTGCTGTCCAGGAAATGGTATAAATTCCTTGATTAATTGGCCCTCCAGTAGTGACATTAGCGTAAGGTAATGCCAGGAGCTCTTCTACCTTGTCCTGACCCCATGTTGTAGCACCAGTAAGGTTGCTGGCCGATTCATTCCCATTGATCGCGCTAATCTGCATAGAGGCTACAGCAAGTATTCCTATTGTCAATATGGATATGGCAATAATGACCTCAATGAGGGTAAAACCCTCCCCGTTTTTTACTTTTGCCCTTGGTTGTCTGTGTGTAATGTACTTTAGCTGTTGCACTAAACATGTCCCCTTAAAGATTGCGGCAATTTATTACCGTTGACAGCACACGCCTGCGAAGATTATCCGGATTGATTGATAAATCCAACATTACTCTTCCCTGCTGGTTTGTATAGATATTATTATTCACATACCCCCTGTCTCCTCTTCCGACCCTGGCTATAATGGTTATCTCTACGGATTTGATCTGATTTATATTTGTTGTAACATTACCGTTTCCATCATCATTAAGAATTCCAGGGGGGGCGTTCCTGTTGTAATAAACAAAATCCAGGGCGTCGATGTTCTCTGCTGACAGTTGTGCTCCCCATAAGGGATCAAGAATACCATCTCCATCATGGTCTGCTAAAGTGTTTGTGTTCCTTAAAAAATCTAAATCCCCATCGCCATTATTGTCTGCAAGGGCGAATGTAATATTTTCATTCGTATCGTTGGTGTCGCCATCAGGTGTACCGGATCCGGCGTTATTATCAATGTCTAATGTAAAACTGATAATGTTTGGACCTGCCATAAGGATACCAGGAAATACGTTATTTTTCTGGGTTGGATGACAGCCTGCCATTCTTATCTCCCTTTCCATATAAAACATGGCGGACCTTACATTCTGCTGCATTGTTGAAACCTGTTCCTGGGCGACATAGGATTTTTGCTGAGAGCTATAGGCAGAGTAGATTGCTGCCATAACAATACCGGTTATAGCCATGGTTACTATAAGCTCAATCAGTGAAAAACCATGATCGTCCAGTCTTTTTTGTGATTTATTGTAATCCATTCCTTTCTCTCAGTTTATAACCATCCCGCAGAGTACCATTTTCTTAAAAGAATTGCCCCGCTTGTTCTTGTGCCCACTGAATAGCTTGTGTTTTGATTGTTCTGAAGATAAGTATATCCACCGCTTCCGGTTCCCCTGAAGTTGAAAACCAGGACATTTGAAGTATAACTTACATCGTCAGCAGGAAAGAGTCCTCCTCCTACTGTGGCGTTTGTAGTGGCAATTCCGTGACCGTATGTTATGCCGCTACCATAATCAGGCAGGCTAATGGTCTTCACAATAGTATTATCAAAAGTATTAGACCATGAACCATCGGCGCCCCTGTTGGAACATATCAGATAACGGCCTGTTGCAGTATCAAAGACAATGGCCCAGTTTGCAAAGGATTTTATTGCCCCCATCTTGGTAGATTGTATGCCTGAGTATAGATCCCTTGCAGCCCGTTTTAATCTATAGTTCGGCAGCCCGCCGATTATATTAGGAACAGCTACTCCGATTGCAATGCCGATAATTACGATGACAACCATTAATTCAATAAGTGTAAAGCCTTTTCTATCCATTGTTTTTATTCCGTTATTGATATCTTTTAAATAAGCAAAACTAATGCCAAATGAAAAAACACAGTTACCAGGTAAAAAAATAGTATTTATTTATTTGTTATTATTGAAAAAATTGGATTGAAAGCAAAGATTATAGGTGGTTGCTATTTACATAGTGCTGTAAAATAATTTATCAACTGTAAAAATACTTTACAGCAGGTGACCCTCTGGATCAATGGGATGACTATAGATTGGATTGCAGGTGAAATTTGATTTCATTGCAATCTATTTGCTTACAAAAGACGATAGAAAATTTACCCTAATCCATATTCCTTAATCTTAGATATGAGCATAGGTCGGCTGATCTCAAGTATTTTAGCTGCATGAGTTCTGTTTCCACTGGTTTTGCTCAATGCCCGTTCGATTAGCTCTTTTTCAAGGATGCGGGACCCTACCTTTATAGATGATATCCCGGCAGGTGGAATGTTAGAAGTTGTATATTGCTCAGCCTTGAGATTTGGGGGAAGGTCGTGAACCTCTAAAATATTACCCTGGGCAAGCAATATAGCCCTTTCCAAAACATTTTCCAATTCCCGTATATTACCTGGCCATGAATGTGTCATAAACAGCTCTAACACCTCGGGAGAGATTCCTTTTATATCCTTTTTTAGTTTAGAATTAATTACATTAATGAAGTGGTCGATTAACAAAGGCACATCCTCTGTCCTGTCTCTTAGCGGCGGCAGATAAATAGTAACTACGTTTATCCTGTAAAAAAAATCTTCCCTAAAACGCCTGTTTTTTATCTCTTCCTTTAGGTCTTTAGATGTGGCTGCAATTACCCTTGCATCCACTTTTTTTGTATTTGTTGAGCCAAGGGGGGTTATCTCTTCCTCCTGTAAAACCCTTAGCATTTTAATCTGAAGGGGGTGTGGAAGTTCTCCGATTTCATCTAAAAAAATAGTGCCTTTATGTGCCTCTTCAAAATGACCTTTTTTATCATGATATGCACCGGTAAAGGCACCCTTTTTGTATCCAAAAAGCTCACTTTCCAACAGTGTTTCCGGGATACCTCCACAATTTATAGAAACAAGGTTTCCTTTACTTCTTATCCCATTAAAATGAATTGCCCTTGCGACCAGCTCTTTGCCGGTGCCGCTCTCGCCGGTAATAAGAACCGTGGTCTTGTAGTCGGCCACCTTTTTTATCATATCAAAAACAGACTGCATAACCTCGCTCTTGGCCACTATTTTGTTGAATTCATACGTTTTTTCTATCTTTTGAATCCTGTCCTTTAATATAAGGTTTTCACTCTT
>CBFDCD010000190.1:0-3602 GCA_965603225.1 uncultured bacterium | reverse complement strand
TTAGGGTGCGTGGGGCGTTTTGTTTTACCACAGACATTTTTTTAGCCGCAGACACACGCAGATAAGAATATTTTTTACCCCGCCACAAAGATTGGCGGGCAAGCGCAGCCTCCGGCCCATAGGGGCCTACGACCCGGTGGAAGTGCGCGGAGGCGCAGAGAATAAATTAGCCACAGACACACGCAGACACACACAGACAGGAACAGAGAATACATATTAGTTTTTCACCGCAAAGAGCACAAAGGAAAACTATTCAACAGCGTTGCTGTATAACAATTTAACTTAAATGCATTATTATTCATTGCCTCACCATTACGAGGTGTTAGGGAATGCCCCAAAGGGGCTGATTCTTATTGTTTTCCCCCCTCCCTGCGGAAAGCAATAAGAAAACACAACCTTTGCGAACTTTGCGCCTTGAGCGAAGTGGGCGGTGAATTATTACAGTTATTTTTTTATCCGTTTGCGAAGGCTGCGTTTATCTTTGGCCGAATGGAACAGGCTTACACAAATTTCTTTATATACTGATTATCCTGTCTGAAAAATTTCTTGTGTTTTTTGCGCAAGGTTTAACTTTTAAGGGCCTAATAATCTGGAAATAATTGAGCTGCCTTTTCTATATCTTCCGGGGAGAATATAAAGAGTGATTTATTTTCACCTGAGACTGCTGAACCGTAGACATAGTTGATATTTATTCCCTCCTTGCCAAATTTTTCCGCCATCTCTGCAAGAACACCAGGCTTATTTTTAATAGCAATGGCAATAACAGGCATAACATCAAATATGTAGTCATTTTTTGCCAGGAGATCGACTGTTTTGTCAGTCTGGTCTACCAGGAGCCTTATGAGGGCGAATTCCGCTGAATCTTTTTTCATTGAGCCGTAACTCGCTGCAGAGGCAATCCTCTTCAGAGATTTTCCTCTGGCCGTAAAGAGGGCTTGAACATATTGAGATGCATCCTGAATGGTGAGGGCATCAATGTTTATTCCTTCCTGTGATAGTGTCTTTGTTAAATTTCCTAATTCACCTGGTACATTTTTTAAAAAAAGCGATATCTCCGTTCTCACCATTTTTGGCCCCTTATTTTTCTAACTCTCTGTAATCTTTCATGTATTTAAAAAATTCCGAATCAGTTGAAAGGACAAGGGTGGTGTCCTTATCAAGGGTGGTTTTGTAAATATCGAGTGTATTAATAAAGGTGTAGAAGTCAGGATCTTTACCATATGAAAGGGCATATATTGTTGTCGCCTCGGCGTCTGCCTTTCCCTTTAGTTCCTGAGCCTTCCTGTAGGCACTTGATGTTATACGTTTCATCTCCCTTTCTTTGTCACCTTCTATCTTCCGCGCCTCTCCCTTTCCCTCGGATCGAAACTTTTCCGCTATCTGCTTCCTTTCAGCAATCATTCTGGAATAGACAGATTTCCGAACCTCCTCTACATAGTTCAACCTTTTTATCTTGACGTCTATCAGTTCGATTCCAAAGGCAGATAATTTCGGCTGGGCCTGCTTCATGATGCCTTTAGCGATTTGATCTCTTCCTGTCTTTACTTCACCGTGAGGGCTTTTTTCTTTTGTTTCATCTATTCCCATCTCAAACGTATCCAGTTCTCTATTGGTCATCCTTACCGTCTCTATCAATGGGTAAGAGGTTACAAAGTTTCTAACCGCCGGATCAATGATATCATCTAATCTTCCAAGGGCCCCATATACATTGTTTACTGTCTCGAAGAATTTTAAAGGATCTACAATTTTCCATCTGGAAAATGTATCAACCCAGATGAAGGTCTTGTCTAATGTTGGAATTTGTCCGGGGTCTCCATCCCAGGCAAGGAGATTTTTTGGAAAATAATTCGCATTTTGGATAAAGGGAAGTTTAAAGTATAGGCCTGGTTCTTTTCTTGGTTCACCAATAGCCTTACCAAACTGCGTCATAATGACTTGTTCAGTTTCATCAACAATATAGACTGAACCAAAAAGAAAAAGTATAACTACAATTGCCAACCCATAGATTAGGCCTTTTATTTTCATTTTTCAACCCCCTTCTCTTTTCCTAAATTTAGCAGAGGAAGAACGTTTTTTTGCTCCTCATCTATAATATATTTACTTCCTAATTTCGGGAAAAGATCCTTTAAAGACTCAAGGTATAGCCTTCTTCTGGTTACATCCTTTGCCTTTTCATACTCAGTATATTGCGCGAAAAATCTCGACGCGTCACCCTTGGCCCTGTTTATCCTGTCAAGTGCATAACCCTCAGCTGACTTTATTGTTTTTTCAGCATTTCCCTTTGCTGCGGGAATGGCCTTATTATATTCCTCCTTTGCCTGATAAATCATTCTCTCTTTTTCCTGAGTTGCCTGATTTACTTCATTAAAGGATGGCTGCACTGGCTCTGGGACATTTGTTTTTTTCATTTCAATGGTGACAACGTTTATGCCTGTTTCCGCTTCATCTAATTCTTTTTGCAGCAGTACCTTGGCCTGGTCAGCAATCTCCTCTCTCTTGCTTATGACCTCATTTATGCTTCTATCACCTACAACCAATCTCATAGTGGCCTCGGATAAGTCTCTCAGGGTAGTCTTTACATCCCTGACCTTGAAAAGGTATTTATATGCATCATTGATCTTATATTGGACTATCCAGGGGACTACTGCCACATTAAGATCTCCGGTAAGCATAAGTGATTCACTAAGGTAGGCCGATGAGCTGGCGTATTGTGTCCTGATTCCGGCCCGTAATGTTCTAAGACCAAATTCTTCTTTATAAATGAGGCGAACCTTAACCTTGGTCAATTTTTCTATGCCCCATGGAAGTTTAAAGCTTAGTCCCGGAGTTGTTGTTCTGACATATTTACCAAATCTTTGTATAACACCAACCTCATTTACACCAATGGTATAAAAAGATGAGGATACAAATACTAACACCACTACAATTAAAATAATAATCCACAAACCGGGGATTTTAACTTTCATTCCCTTGAATTTGTTGAAAATATCTTCCATTTGAGGTGTTTCTGCACCCCTGCTCATTTTTTGCTTTTGCAATTTTTCCCAATCCCAGGCCATGTTCAAACCTCTTTAAATTATTATATAAACTTAATACTAAAAAATGGTTGCGTCAAGAGGTAAAATAGATGATAGTTTTGTATTCGTTCACGGTTCATATTTTATTAATGCACAAATTACAGGGGAGACCAATGGCCCAAAAGAGGAGCCCATTTAACAAGTCAGGCGTAAAAAATTCAATCTCCGGTCGGAACTCGCAAAAGGGTTTTATACATATCAAGGATATAATTAACAATATCATTGTAACATCCGCTTTGCCCATAGATTTTGATGATATAAGGATATGGGATATCTGGGACAGTGTTGTTGGAGAAAGAATTTCAAGACATGCCCAACCCTCCAAAATAAAGAAAGGTGTCTTGACGGTGAAGGTTACTGATAGTGTATGGATGCAGGACCTGAAATTTGAGGCGGAGGGTATAAGAAAGAGGCTTAATTGTGAGCTAAAGAATGAGGCTGTAAGCAAGATAAAGTTCAGAATAGGTGACTTTATAAATGGTAAATTAAAAAATGCTTGTTCACATTCACTTTTAGATACTTTAT
>CBFDCD010000189.1:0-3609 GCA_965603225.1 uncultured bacterium | reverse complement strand
CCTGCATAGGTGGTATATGGATATTCGATATCTTTTCTTTGAGGCAGGCAAAATGGGGACAACCCTTTATAACGGGGCCATAGAAAAAATAAATATGATTGTCATTGAAAGAATAAACAGACTGAGAAAGGTATCTGAAAGGATGCCCCAATCTGTTAAAGTATATAAAAAGGTAATGAAGGAACATACGCTTGAAACGCAGCAACAGTTGAGGTTAGATTTTTATGGGCAATGGCCTAACATAGAGGGATTTTTAAAGAATTGTTATAATAAGGAAGGGGACCTGGAGAAAAGAGACAGATTTATTGAGTTAATACAAAAGGGAATAGAGAGAAAAGGGAAAGATTATATTCAAGTTATTAGAGATTTAGAGGGTTACGAGGCAAATTTAGGCGCAGAATGGCTTCAAGGGCTGGTCAGTGAAATAAATAGTGAAGCGCTAAGTTTTATTTCTTCCTTTAGGCCTTGAAGTCTCGTAAAAAATCTTTCTTTGAAACTTAAAAAGCTTCTTGCAAGCCTCGCTAAACTCCAAAAACTCAGCCTGGCGTACGTAAACATTTTGGAATGTAACGTACAGCATTCCATGAATCACTTTCCAAAAACAGCTAAAAAATGCTTACAAAATACTTTTTACAAGCTTGCCAGGCCTTAAAATACCTTAAGTGTATCACTGAATACTTATTTCATATTGCTCAAGGTTAAAATTTGATTTTCCGATTATTATTATCTGCCGGTTTATCTGCTTTTCTAATTCCATGATAAAGGTTCTTTCTTCTTCCTTTAGGGTGCTTTCAATTTCAGTATTTACTAAAAGATACACCTTACCTTTGTCGCCCAGACATATCTCCCTTTCTAAATCTCTGAAAATATCATGGCAGATTGTAGCATTGGACTTAATCCTACCTTTTCCTTCACAGCATGAACAGGGTTTAGTTAAGAGGAGGTTTATGTCTTTCCTTGTTCTCTTTCTGGTCATTTCAATAAGGCCAAGCTCTGACATTCCAAGTACGGTTGTCTTAACCCTATCCTTTCCCAAGGCCTCTTTTAAGGCAAGACATACTCTCTCCTTGTTTGCCTCCTTTGCCATGTCAATAAAGTCAATTACAATCAAACCTCCAATATTCCGAAATCTTAACTGATATGCAATCTCCTTTACTGCCTCAAGGTTTGTTTTTACAATGGTGTCCTCTGGGTTCCTTTTCCCTACATAGCTACCTGTATTAACGTCTATAGCCGTCAAGGCCTCTGTTGATTCAATGATGATGTATCCACCGGATTTTAACCATATCTTTTTATCAAGGGCACTGTTTATTTCCGTCTCTATGCCAAAGGTATCAAACAGTGGTTCCTTTCCCTTATATAACTCAACATAGCTCTTGAGGTTCGGGGAAAATGTATCTAAAAAGTCCATTATAGATTGATATTCCCTGCTTGAATCAATGACCAGCCTGTCAACCTCCTTGGTGAAAAGATCCCTTACAGCCCTTAAGATTATAGTTAATTCCTTGTGAAGAAGGCTTGGGGCAGAGGATTGTTCCCGTCTTTTTTGAATGCTTTTCCACAACGTTGTTAAAAACTCTGTCTCAAATTCTAATTTTTCCCTTGATATATGCTCACTTGCCGTTCTTATGATAAAACCTGAATTAGGCGGTCTTATTTCTTCCATAAGTTTTCTTAGTCTCATTTTTTCTCTTTCATCAGTAATTCTTCGAGAAACACCAATATGACTGACAGTAGGCATAAAAACAAGGTGGCGCCCTGGAATTGTTATATGGGAGGTTAGCCTAGCCCCCTTGGTACCCAGAGGTTCCTTGGAAACTTGGACCATAATGTTTTGACCTTCCTTAAGGAGGTCATCTATATTCACATCACAAGACCTTAAAGGCTGCATCCCCGAATAAAAAACACTTTCTGGATTATTGTCTTCATCCTCTCCCTGCAGAATAAGCTGTTCCCAATAATGAAGGTCATTATAGGCATCTGTGACGTACAAAAACGCCGGCTTATTTATACCTATGTCTACAAAAGCTGACTGTATTCCAGGCAAGACACGTAAAACCTTCCCAAGATAAATATTCCCTACAAGTTCCTGCCCTAAATCTCTTTTTACATATAGCTCAAGAACAGTTTGATTTTCTAACAGGGCAACCCTTGTCTCATATGGTTTGGCATTAATTAGCAGCTCATTGATCATTGTTAAATCTCATAAAAGTAGGTTTTTGTTTTCAAAACCTCAAGTCCGTTGATCTGTCTTTCAGACAGCGAAAATATTTTCTCTATTATCTCCACAGGTTTCAACTCCGCAGCATTTCCGTGGGTTAAAATTAATTCTAATTTTTTATTAGATAAGAGATGAAGCTCTTTCACCTGAGATCTTATATCAACCGTCCTTACGTCATTTTTTCTCTTTTTGTTCACAAAGAGGGTATGCAACTTTAAAAAATTGTCCATATTAGTTTTATTGAAAGAGCCATCTGTTTTTATATGAAAAGCACTTTCTTTAATCTTAAGAGATGGCGTTTTTACTGATATTTCTTTAATAGAAATAACCTTTATTCCTGATGGCAGTTCTTTGTTAAGTGTTTCAGCCAAAAAAGCCGTACAATTAGCGCTAAATGCCTGGAAGTCCATTATTTCTTCTAAACTTTCCATCCCCACTGGAAGTGCCATGGCAAAGGATATCTTTGGCGTAGGATGATATCCTTTAGAATAAACCAGGTTAAACCCTGCCCTCCTGAATGCCCTTATGAACATCCTTAATAGCTCTAAATGGCTAAGATAACGTGCTTTTTCAAGCTTAGTAAAAACAACCCTATACTTTCTTATACTGTTATTTGATGTTTTAGGATCAGGTAAGATTTCTTTACTAAATACAGACATCTTGCTATTCAATACAAGAGAAGTGTATGGCTTTTCACATACACCACAATCAGTGCAATAGTCTCTGCAATCAGGAGTTTTTTCGGCATGAACGGCCTTTTTCCATTCCTTCAAAAGGAATTCTTTCGATACGCCTGAGCGGATATGCCCCCATGGTAGTGTTTCATCGTAATCTCTGTTTCTATGAAGATAGAAATCTGGGTCCAGCCCGTGCTTTTCCATGGCCTTTTCCCAGACATTAACATTAAGGTATTCGCTCCAGCTATCGAAATGTGCCCCCTGTTGCCAGGCCTCAAGCAATACTTTATTTAACCTTCTATCGCCCCTTGAAAAAATCCCCTCCAACCAACTTGCCTCTGGATTATTCCACTTCACCCTTATCTTATGGCCCTTCAGTCTTTCTCTGATATAATTTATTTTTCGTCTGCTTTCTTTAAGTTCGATCTGGGATAGCCATTGAAAGGGTGTATGAGTTTTCGGGACGAAAGAAGCTATGCTTACATTTAATGCGTGCCCCTTTCTTCCTTTAGGCGCCAAACTTAAAATTTTTTTGCTTAAATCAACTATTGAATCAATGTCGTTATCTGTCTCATATGGAAGACCTATCATGAAGTAAAGTTTTATAAGGCTCCAGCCCCCCTTAAAAATTTGCATAGATGTATCCAATATCTGCTCGTCGGTCAGCCCTTTATTTATGATGTCTCTAAGCCTCTGGTTGCCTGCCTCTGG
>CBFDCD010000188.1:0-3718 GCA_965603225.1 uncultured bacterium | reverse complement strand
TGAAAAAAATAGATCTCTCTGCGTTCTCTGCGTCTTGAGCGAAGCGGGCGGTAAATTATTACCTTTATTTTATGAATAAATTGTTATTGTTGAATTGCTCTCCTTACTCCTTACTGCCTACTTCTATCTCTCATTCAAGGCCAAGTTCCTTGACCATATTTCTCATGGTATTTGCAAACTTGGGGCCGTCTGCCGCCGAACACCATACGTTCCATAGTTTCTCCGGGTCGTAACCCTTTCTCGCCAGCCTCTTTTTTGCCTTTTCAATCCTCTTTTCGGCTGCATAATTGCCTGTTATATAATGGCATGTTGGAAATTCACACCCTGCCACCAGCACACCTGCCGCACCAAGCTCAAAGGCCCTGTCAATAAATTTAGACGCCACTCGTGCAGAGCACATTACCCTTATGAGCCTTGCATTTGTAGGATATTGCAGCCTGCTGACCCCTGCCATATCTACCCCGCCTAATGCGCACCAGTGACACACAAAGCCTATAATTTTTTCATCCGGTTTTTCCTCTAAAGCTGCCTCAACCTGGGCAAGAATCTGATCATCGGAGTAATGAATAATGGTAATGGCGTTTTTCGGGCATTCAGCAGCACAAAGGCCACAGCCCTTACAAAGGGCCTTGATTACCTTTGGTTTTTCATCAATCCACTGTATGGCGCTATAAGGACAATTCTTGGCGCACAATCCACAACTGTTACAGGCCTCAAGGTCAATATCAGCAACAATTCCCTCTGCCTCTATATATCCCCTCTTCATTGGTATGGACACCCGCATGGCTGCCCCTGTGGCCTCCTCAAGGCTGTCCTTCATATTCTTTGGCGATCGGGCACACCCGCACAAGGAAATGCCGTCAGAGGGAAAATCTAATGGCCCGAGTTTTATGTGGGCCTCCTGAAAAAAACCATCTGAATTGGTTGAGACCTTTAGGTGTCCTTTTATAGTGTCTACCGATTCGTTTCCTTTAAAGCCCGTAGTGAGCACAAGCAGATCAGATGGTATGTCAAACTCTCTGCCAATAAGAATATCGTAGACAGAGACAGTTAAATTACCGTTATCTTTTTTTAGTTCCGGGTAACGGTCATCTGGAAACCGGATAAATTTGATGCCTGCCTTTTTTGCCTTTTCCAGCTCATATCCTTCCTCCTTTATCATACTGAGGTCCCTGTACAGGATATGAACACGTGCTTCTTTGTTTATTTCTTTAATAGCAAGGGCATTTTTTACCGATACATAACAGCCAATATTGCAGCACCCCCTCAGCTCATTTTTAGAATTGACGCAGTTGATAATAACCACATTTTTCGCATCGCTGATTTTATTATCCTTTACCATGCCTTCAAGCTGCAACTGGGTTACTACTCGCGGGTCCTCACCGTATTCATACAGACCCTTTGGTTCAATTTCCTGCATACCTGTTGCTACAACAACAGTGGATGCATCAAAGTTCTCGCTTTTCCCATGGTCTTTCACCGTGACCTTGTAGTTGCCGATATACCCTTCAACATTTTCAATCTCGGTGCTTGTATATACCTTGATGTGTGGATGGGCCTCTACTAATTTGACCTTCTCTTTTGTTAGATCATCGGCAGGTATTTTTTCCTGGTCGTGAGATATATGGTGGAGCTTGTTTAACAATCCTCCAAGCCGGGGTTCTTTTTCTACAATGATGGCCTTCAAACCCTGATCCGCTATGTTAAGGGCGGCAGTCATGCCTGCAATACCTCCCCCTATAATAAGGCACTCATCCTTAA
This sequence comes from uncultured bacterium, assembly GCA_965603225.1. Lineage (GTDB taxonomy): Bacteria > Desulfobacterota > DSM-4660 > Desulfatiglandales > B25-G16 > M55B121. The sequence goes on along the minus strand of CBFDCD010000188.1, from coordinate 1,957 downwards.
CAGGGAGTTTTATCTCTTCGCCTTCTTCAAGAAGGTTGGCCTTGGCAACACCCATTTTCACAAGGTCTTTTGCCTTTTCCGTGGCCTTTGCCGGGTCTGCCCTGTGAACCCATGAGACCTGTTCCCTGATGCTCACGAATTCAAGAAGGTAAGGGTTTACGCCTGCCTCTTTGACCGTCCTTTTAAAAAGGGGCTCATGGGTTCGGGGCGTACACGATGCAATAACTACCCTGTTCAGGTCGTTCTCTGCTATCAGATTTTTCATGGTAGCGAGATAGTCCACTGAACACGACCACCGTCCTTCATCGGCAAATACAACGCCTTTAAGGCCCCTGGCATATTCAACAACGGCCGGCACATCTACGACACTTAAAATATTTGAACCGCAATCACAGACAAACACGCCTGTCCGAATATTTTCATCCATTTAAGAAATCCTTTTTTGGAATTGACTATTGACAAATAAGTATTTCTATGTGATTTATTTTTTCAAAATCTTCAATAGACAATCTTCAATCTTCAATACAAAACCGCCTTCATACTGGCGGCAGTTGCCTGAACAACAGATTCTGATATATCAATGGGTCCAGTTGCCCCTCCGCAAACAAATATTCCCTCAACAGTTGTCTCTAACGGTGCAAACAATGGGTGTTTTTCTTTAAAGAAGCCCAGTTTATCAAGCTCTATCTTTAAAACTTTGGCCAGTCGCACATTTCTGTCGCTTGGCACAAGGCCTGTAGAAAGCACTAAGAGTTCGACTTCATCCTCATGTATTTCACCGGTATCCAGATTTTCATATCGAATCGTAAGGTTTTTTGTCTCCGGATCTTCAAACACATCATACGGCCGGGCCCTTACATACCTGACATTATTTTCCAGGGCCTTTTCGTAAAAGCCCCAAAAACCCTTTCCATAGGCCTTTAGATCATTATAATATACCGTTGTCTCCACAGATGAATCATGTTCTTTGGTGATAATCGTCTGCTTTGTGGCAACCATGCAGCAAACCTTAGAGCAATAGGGTACGCCACCCTGAGCCAGTCCCCTGCCGGCACATTGAATCCATCCGATTTTTTTGGCGCTCTTTTTATCAGAAGGCCTTATAATATGCCCTTCGGTTGGGCCACCGGCATTCATAAGCCTCTCAAATTGTGTATTCGTTATGACATTTTCATATTCATCATACCCGTATAAACCGTGGGCAGGCTGAGCGTCCTTTATTCCCGTGGCAACTATTATGCTCTTTACCTCTATATCGACATTTCTGTTTGACTGCCATAGGACAACTGCATCCTTCCCCTCTTTTTGGCATGCCTGGACACACAAGGCAATAGGACATTCCCTGCACTGACTGCAATCTACAACACATCCGCCTACGCATGCGCCTTTATCGCGCATTTTCCCGAACCGGCAATCCGGATCAATTACAGCAGCGTTTGGAACTGCCTGGGGAAAGGGCGTGTAGATCAGCTTTCTCATGCCGCCAATCTTTCCGTCAAGCTCATCAGGGATACTAACAGGGCAGGCCTCTACGCAAGACCCACAGCCGGTGCATTTTTCCTCATCTATAAATCTGGCCTTTTTAACGAGCCTGACCTTAAAAATACCATTATCTTTTTTTACTCTCCTGATGTCCGTATTAGTCATGACTTCTATATTAGGGTGGTTATCAACTTCATACATGAGGGGGGATTCTATGCATATAGAACAGTCATTCGTAGGAAATGTCTTGTCTAATCGCGCCATCATCCCGCCGATGCTTGGCGTATCATCCACCAAGTAGACCTTGTTTCCATAGTCTCCTGCATTTAATGCGGCGTTTATGCCGGCAATACCACCGCCTATAATCAAAATTTCCTCAGACATTGATTACCTTCACTGTGACTACTCACGTAGTTAGGTTGAAGCTGTTTAGACTGAAGGCTGAAGGGATATAAAGATCACGATTGACACACTT